>DAHWDR010000158.1:0-2422 GCA_027330745.1 Acetobacteraceae bacterium
ACGCGGTTGTTCACCCAGATCGTCTTGCCGTCCGGGGAGCGGAACAGATTATGCGCGCCGCGATCGGTCACCACATGGCCGATCACCGCTCCGGTCGCCGGATCGACCTCGGCCAGCCCGTTGCTGCCCATGTCGCAGACCAGCAACCGCCCATTCTGCCACATCACCCCCGCCGGCGTGTTGCCGACCTTCCGGTCCCACAGCACCCGCATACGGCGCAAATCCAGCGCCACCAGCCGGTTCGTCCCTTGCAAAGTCACGAACACGCGATGGCTGCCGGGGGAATACGCCAGATGGCTCGGCATCGAGCGGATCGGGAAGCGATGCAGCAGCTTCATGGTCGCGGCATCGTAGATGTCGATCTGGTTGCGCGCGAGACCGTTCACCGTCAGGAACCGCCCGTCGGGGGAAAACCCAAGCTGATACGGATCCGCGATCGTCACCCGCCGCTGCACCGTGCCGGTGCGCGGGTCCAGAAAGAAGATGCTGTTGCCCGAGGAATCCCCCACCAGCAGGCTGTGCCCGTCGGGACTGAGCGCCCAGTGATGCGGTTCGCGCAGCACCGGGATGCGGCGCAGCACGTGTTCGGTGCTCATGTCGATCACGCTGATCGAGGCGGCGCCGGAGTTCATCACGAACACCAGGCCACGGGCCGAGGCGGCCGGGGCCAGGCCGAGCAGCAGGAACAGGACGGCGTGGAAGCGGGATCGGAACACGGTCATTCCTCGGCGACGGGCTACGCCGTGCCGACCCGTCGCGCGGCCTGGGTTTCCAAAGCGCCGCGGGCGAACACCGCCGCGACAAACCCGAACAACACCGAGGCCGAGGTGGAGATCAGCACGTTGTCGGTGATGGCATGGCACGCGAAGGCCAGAAAGACCAGTCGCAGAATCACCCGTTCGGCCCGCGGCAGCAGCGCGGTATGAGATGCCGCCCACAGGATGAAACCGGCCAGCAGCAGCGCTTCGCCCAGCCGCCCGCCCTCCACGGCGATGCGCAGATATTCGTTATGCGCCGCCCAGGTGTGCATGTAGGCCACCACCCGGCTGTCCTGCGGCACCACGTGGTTACCCGCGCCCACACCCCAGCCCACCCAGGGCGAGCGGGCGGCGGCGGCGCGGAAATACGCCCAGATCTGCTCCCGCCCGCTCAGCCCGTCGGCATCGTGATCCAGCAGGTTGAACAGGCGCAGCCCGCTCAGGCTGCCGGCCGCCGCAAACGCCAGCGGGGCGGCGGACAGCGCGCCCAGCAACAGGCCGAACCGGGCCCGGCGCGACAACGCGGGGGCGGGTACGAACCCCAGCGTCAGCGCCGTGACCGCCGTGCCATACAGCAGGGGCGCGCGCGCGCCGGTCAGCACCAGGATCAGGAAATTGACCCCGAGCAAAGCCGTCTGGCGCCGGCGGCCCTCGCGATACAACTCCACCAGGCAGGCATAGATCGCGGCCAGCGCGAAGCCGCCGAGGAACGCCGGATGACTGAGGCCGCCCAGCCGCCACCCGCCCGACATCACGAAGAGCGGCCGGATGCCGGCCAGGGCCAGGACCGCGCCGGCGGACACGTTGACCAGCGGGATCAGCATCGTGGCGCGGATGATCGCCCGCGCCCAGTCCCGCGACAGGCGCGAGAACGAGAACGCATATGGCGCGGCGGACCCGACCAGGGAACGCAGACTCTCGGCCGCCGTCAGCCCGGGATAAAGACCATGCGCCAGCCCGACCACGAACATGGCGACGAAAGCCAGGCCGGGATTGAACCAGTCCCGCCGTGCCCCGAACCGCAGGACCGCGAACAGCGCCAGGATCAGGCCGGCGCCTTTCTCCACCGCGATGATCGGCTGGTAGAAGGCGGGGCCGAGAAGATCGCCCAGCCACATCTCGGCGGTGGTGCCGACGCCGAACAGCCACCCCACGCCCGCCACCACCGGATGGCGCCAGGCCAGAAACAGGACGATGCCGAGCGTGGCCATGGCGAGCGTGGCGCCGTAGAGCGCCGGGGAGAGCACGGCGAAACCGGCCCCGCACAGCAGCAATGCCCCGGTCGCGACCACCTCCGCGCGCATGGGCGCGAAGGGTGGGCCACGATGGTGAAGGAAGAATGAGTGCGGGCTACGCCGCGTCTTCGCGCCGGTCGCGGACTTTCACATAGGCGATCTGCGCGTGCGCCTCGCAATACGGCTTCCCGGGCGTCGAGGCGGCGTCGCAGAAATGGAAATCCTTCGTGCCAGGCTCGCCCAGCGGCCAGCAGCAGGTGACGATCCGCCCGCCATAGGCGCGCGCGGACGGGACCGTGGCGAGGCGCGCGGCTGGGGCGGCCGGGCGCATCTGCGTCATGGCGGGGCGCGGCGGCGCCTGGGCGGGCACCACCGGCAAAGCCCGCGAGGCAACCACGGGGGCAGGCGCGGGTCGCGGCGCGACCGGCG
>DAHWDR010000167.1:0-24083 GCA_027330745.1 Acetobacteraceae bacterium
GCCAGTACGCGGCGCAATTCCGCCAGCGCCAGCGCGACGCAGCCCGCGGTCGGTGCGTAATCCGGACCAGCCACATGCAGGAAGATCGCCGAGCCGCACCCACGCCGCACCGGCGCATCGTTCCACCCCAGCACGCCGATCAGGTCATACAGCGGATCGTCGCGCCACAGCGCCTCGCAGGACCCGGCATGCGGCAGGCGCACCATGCAGTTGTAGTCGGGATGGGCGGGATCGTCGCACCAACCGTCCTCGGGCGCGATCGGTTCGACCGGCACGGCGCATTTGGGTGCGGCCAGGCGGTCGGCGCGGAACAGCACACGGCGCAGCGGCAACAGGGCGGCCGGCGTCGCGCCGTCGCCTTCCTGCTTGACGCGGGCCTCACACACCCCGGCGCGGCCGAGCGCGGCGCGCGCCACGATCCCGCCAACCCGGAATAGTCCGTCAGAGGTGACGCTTGCCTGCATCGCGCCTCAGTCCAGCAGATGGCCGAAGCGGCGCGCCTTGGTCGCCAGGTATTCGTCGTTGATCCCGTTCGGCGCGAAAGCGTGCGGCTCGCGCCCGGCGATCTCGATCCCGCACGCGGCCAGGCCGGACAGCTTGTCGGGGTTGTTGGTCAGCAGCCGGACGCGGCTAATCCCGAGCGAGTCCAGCATCATCGCCGCGAGCAGGAAATTGCGCTCGTCCGCCTCCCACCCCAGGGCGCGGTTGGCGTCCAGCGTATCTAGGCCGCGATCCTGCAACGTGTAGGCGCGCAGCTTGGAGGCAAGCCCGATGCCGCGGCCTTCCTGCGCGAGGTACAGCAGCACGCCGGCGCCAGCCTCGGCCATGCGCGCGATCGCGCCGCGCAACTGCGCCCCGCAATCGCAGCGCAGACTGTCCAGCAGATCGCCGGTGAAACATTCCGAATGCAGCCGCACCAGCGGGGCGGTCTCGGCGCCCGGATCGCCGACCAGGATCGCCAGCTGCTCGGTGCCGCCATCGGCGGGGCGGAATATGACGATGCGCGCGTCGGGCGCGGCGGACAGCGGCACCTGCGCCTCGGTCAGGCGGCGCAGCGACAGGGCGGCGGCGGGGCGGTAGGCCAGGACGTCGGCAGCCGGGACGGACAGGATCGCGCCTTCCGGCGTGCTTGCCGCCGGCGGCGCCCCGGCCGGTGCCGCGAGCACCGCAGGCAGCAGACGCGCAAGCTTGGCCAGCCCCAGCGCGGCGTCGGCGCCGGCGGGCGCGGTGTCGCGGGCGGTGGGCACGGCCGGAAGGGTCTGGTCCAGGACCGGATCGGCGAGACGCGCCAGGGCCTCCGGCGTGATCAGCCCGGCGGGCAGGTCGAGCGCCACCGGCGCGCCCCCAGCCTGCCCATTCGGCACCGGCCTGCGCAGCAGTGCGCTGGCGCGGGTCGGCGCGAGCAGCAACACCGGCGGGCCGGACGCGGCAGCGGCGAGTTCGGCCAGTCCGGCTGAATGGGCGGTCTCGGCCGCCAGCAGCAGCAGCGGCGCGGCACCAGTCAGCCGCACCGGGATGCCGCGCCGCAGCTCGGTCGCGGCGCGGTGCACTGCGCGCAGCCGCGCCGGCGTCAGAGCGCGCAAATCTGCACCACCCTGGAGATCCCCGGGATCCACGCAGGCGGCGGTGGGGCGGCGAACCCCGAAGGCAGGTGGCAGGCTCATCGGGCGATCACGCGTTTGCGATCCGGACGTGGCGTATTTTGGTCATTTTTCACCCCCAGACCGGGAGCGTGGCTCCCGCGCGCGCCAGACATATCTGAGGCGACGCGGACGAGACGATCCTGTATATAGGGCTTCGGCGCCGCTGTCCCGCCCACCCGGGGCCACCGCCGTCCCCGGAACGGAGGAATTTGATATGGCCAGCGAGCGACCCATCCTGATCGTGGACGACGATCGCGACCTGCGCCAGACGCTGGTCGAACAGCTGGCCGTGGACGGCGATTTCCAGGGTGTCGAGGCGGCCACTCTGGCCCATGCCGCGACCTTGCTGGCCGAACCCGAAGCCCGCTTCGACGCGGTGATCCTGGACCTTGGGATGCCGGACGGAGACGGGCGCGCCTTCTGCGCCCAACTGCGCCAGGAAGGGCACAAGATGCCGATCCTGATGCTGACCGGATCGGATACCGAGGCAGACGTGGTCCGGGGGCTGGATGCCGGCGCCAACGACTACATCGCTAAGCCGTTCCGCATGGCCGAGCTGCTGGCCCGGCTGCGCGCGCAGCTGCGTAATTTCGAGAATTCGGAGGACGCGGTGTTCTCGATCGGGCCGTACACGTTCCGCCCGTCCGCCAAGCTGCTGTCGGACCCGGTGCGCAACCGGCGCATCCGGCTGACCGAGAAGGAGGCGGCGATCCTGAAATACCTGTATCGCGCCGGCCGCACCGCGGTGGCACGGACCGAGCTGCTGGGCGAGGTGTGGGGATACAACGCCGCGGTGACCACCCACACGCTGGAAACCCATATCTACCGCCTGCGCCAGAAGATCGAGGCGGACCCGACCAATGCAAAGCTGCTGCTGACCGAAAGCGGCGGCTACCGTCTGGACCCCGAACCCGCGGTGGTGGCGGCTGTTTAGCTCGGCTGTGCCTGCCGTGCGTCCGGTATGGACATAGTGGGAATGGTGCCGGGTGAGGGATTTGAACCCCCGACCTTCGGTTTACAAAACCGCTGCACTACCACTGTGCTAACCCGGCCAGGCGAAGACACCGCCTGACGGCGGCGGCTCGGCGAGCCGGCATTGTATGATGATCTGATCCGGGAATCGAGCGCGGATCGCCCACCACATTACCCCCGCCTGCGCGTATCCAGCACATCGCGCAGCCCGTCCCCCATCAGGTTGAACCCCAGCACAGCCAGGAAAATCCCCAGCCCCGGGAACACGGCCAGCCACGGCGCCTGGGTCAGGAATTGCTGGGCCGCGTTCAGCATCGACCCCCAGGACGGAAGCGGCGGCTGCTCACCCAGCCCCAGGAACGACAGCGACGCCTCGGCGATGATCGCGGTTGCGATCGACAAGCTCGCCTGCACCAGCACCGGGGCAACGATGTTCGGCACGACATGCGCCAGCGCAATCCGCCAGGGCGGATTGCCGACCGCGCGCGCCGCCTCGATGAAATCCTGGACCATCACGTCCAATGTGGCGGCGCGCGCGACCCGCATGAACACCGGCGCGGTGCTGATCCCGATCGCGATCATCGCGTTGCGCAGATTGGGGCCGAGAAACGCCGCCAGCGCGATCGCCAGGATCAGGAACGGGATCGCCAGCATCGCATCGACGATCCGCGACAGCACCGCATCCACCCATCCGCCGGCACACCCCGCCACCACGCCCGCCGGCACGCCGATCGCGCCCGCGATCAGCACCGAGACCACACCCGCGGCCAGCGATGCCCGCGCGCCCCAGATGACGCGTGATAACTCGTCGCGCCCGATCTCGTCGGTGCCCATCCAATACGTCCAGGATGGCGCTTGGCGGATCGCGGTCCAGCTCGCCGCGATCGGCGAATGCGGCGACAGCAGTGGCGCGGCCACGGCCACCATTACGAAGCCGGCCACCAGCCCCGCGCCCACCATGCCACTGCGATGGCGGCGGAAGCGCCCCAGGCCAAGCCGGAACGGACCGGCGACGACGGCGCCGCTCATGACCCGCGCAGCCGTGGGTTGATGACCGCGTACAGAACATCGGTGGCCAGGTTGATCAACACGTATAACAAACCGCTGACCAGCACGACGCCCTGGATTACCGGGTAGTCGCGGTTGAACACCGCGTCCACCACCAGCTTGCCGATGCCCGGCACGTCGAACACCTGCTCGGTCAGCACCGCGCCGGACAGCAACGTGCCAAGCTGCAACCCCGCCAGCGTGACCACAGGGATCAGCGCGTTGCGCAGCGCATGGTGCAGGATCACGCGCCATTCGCTCAGCCCCTTGGCGCGCGCGGTGCGCACGTAATCCTGCGCCAGCGCGGTCAGCATGGCGGATCTGGTATGGCGCATCAGGATCGCCGCGATCGCGTTGCCCAGTACGAAGGCCGGCATAAGCGTGGTTTCGATCGAGCGCAGCGGATCGCGCGCGAGCGACACATAACCCGACGGCGGCAGCCAGCCTAGATCGACGGAGATCACCAGGATCAGCACCATCCCCAGCCAGAAAGTGGGGATCGACAACCCGAACAGCCCGACCGCGTTCGCCAGCCAGTCCCACGCCGTATCCCGCTTCACCGCCGAGATCACGCCCGCCGGCACCCCGATCGCCACTGCGAACACGAACGCCATCACTGAAAGCTGGATCGTCACCGGCAGCTTCTGCACGATCAGCGCCGCGACCGGCGAAGAAAGTCGCCAGGAATAGCCGAGATTCCCGTGCAGCGCCGCCCAGAGCCAGTGCAGATACTGCTCCCAGATCGGGCGGTTGAGCAGCAGGTGGTCGCGGATTGCGGCGACCACATGCGGATCGCCGGCGGATTCGCCCGCCAGCAGCACCGCCGGATCGCCCGGCATCAGCTGCTGGAGTGCGAACACGATCACGGTGACCAGCAGGATCGTCGGCACCAGCTGAACCAGTCGCGCGCCGATCGGTCCCCGCATGGCACGCGCTGCGCTATTTCGCGAACCGCATCCCCTGCACCCGGATGATTCCGTCCGGCACCTGGCGGAACCCCAGCAGGGTCTTCTTAAGCCCGACGATGTTGTTGGCCGAAAACAGATAGATCACCGGCAGGTCCTGGCCCTCGATCGCCCAGATTTTGGCATAGATCGCGCGCCGCGCCGCCACGCTGGGCGCTTCCCGCGCCTGATCCAGCAACGCATCGACCTTGGGGTTGTCGTAGTGGCCGTAATTGAAGCCCAGGCCGCTATGGAGGAACGAATACATGTTCCCGTCCGCGTCCGCCCGGCCCGACCAGCCGATTAGATAGGCCTGGAAGTCGCCCGACCGCGCCGCGGCCAGGGAGGAGGCAAATTCCATCGCCCGGATCGTCACATGGAACCCGGCCGGCGCCACCATCGCCTGGATCACCTGCGCGGCCTGCAGCAGATCGGGCGAGTTCGGCGTCAGCAGAGTGACGTCAATCGGTGGTTTCACGCCCGACTCTGCCACCAGCTTCTTCGCCAGCGCGATGTTACGCGGGCCGGGTTTTACAGCAGCCACATAAAAGCGCGAGGATGGCGAATTGGCCTGCGCCGCGGGCGTGTAGAGCCCATCGTAGACAACATGGATCAGCGCGCGTCGGTCGATCGCCGCCTGGAACGCCTGGCGCAGTTTCGCGCTCTCGCCGATCGGGGTCTTTGCTTGCGGTCCGTTACCGGTGTTGAAGGTGATGCCCTGATACCAGAGCGAGGTGTCCATCGCGATCCGCAGCTTCGGATCCTTCTTCACCGCCGCGACATCGGTGGGCACGATACGCTCGGACAGATCGAGCTGCCCGGATTCCAGATTGGCCAGCTGTACCGCCGAGTTCACGATCGGGATGTATTCCAGCCGGTCGAAATGGATCGCCTTGGCATTCCAGTAGCGCTTGAACTTCTCCAGGACGATCTTCTGCTGCGGAATCCGCCGGACGAAGCGGAACGGCCCGGCGCAGACCGGATGCAGGCCGAATTTGTCGCCCTCTTTCTCGGCCGCTTGCGGCGCCAGCATGATCCCCGGGCGCCCGGCGAGCTGCGCGAGCAGCGCCGCGTCTGGTACCTTGAGGGTCAATTCCACCGTCAGTGGGCCGGTCACGGCGATGGCGACGATGTCGTTGATCTGGCCCTTGCGCAGGCTGCGCGGCATCGTCAGATCGCGGGTCAGGGTAGACTTCACCGCCGCTGCATCGAATTTTTCGCCGTCCTGGAACAGCACGCCGGGACGCAGATGCAGGATCAGATGCGTCGGGTCCTTATAGGTGTAGCCGGTGGCGAGCTGCGGCACGATCTGTAGCTTTGGATTGTAGTCGAACAGCTTGTCGCACATACCGGCGAACACGATGCGGCCGACATAGCTGCCGCTGAGCGTAGGGTCCAGGATATCCGGATCCTCGCGCAGACCGATGCGCAAGGTCCGGTCCGGTCCCGCGGCGCGCGCGGGTGGGCTGACCAGCGGGGTAGCGGCAAGGCCGAGCAGCACGGTAAGGGCAACCAGGGTGGCGCGCATCGAACAGGTGGTCTCCGCGGTGGGGTGCAATCGTTTCTGTAACGTATTGTCACAATGGTAGGACAGGCACGCCCTCCAGGGCAAGCAACATCCGCGCCGATCCCATCCCGGCCGGCCTCGCGCGCCCGGCCATGCCGGGAGGGCGCCGGATCGGTCCCGGGATCTATCGGCCGCGATCCGTCCCGATCGGCGACGCAACCGGCGCGCACACCCCGAACCCGGAGGCCAACCGGGTCGAGACGTCCCGCACTGCCGCCTCGGCGGGCAGGCGCAGCCCGTGGAACAGCGCGACCACGATTGCCAAGGTCACCGCCAGCCAGCGCAGTTGCAGTTGCGCCGGCCGCGGCCCGGCCAGCGATGCCAGCGCCAGCGCGCCGGCGATGCCGGCCAGGGCGCCTACGGCGACCTCGGGCGTGCTGTGTGCGTGCAGTGCCAGGCGGGTCAGCCCGATCGCCGCGGCTCCCGCGGCCGCGGCCAGCACCACCGCTCGCCCACGCCCGCCCGCCAGGACCGCGAGACCCCCACACACCACGCCGGCCGCGGCCGTGTGACCGCTGGGGCTGCGCAGATCGGCCGGGCCGCAGGGCAGCAGGATCAGCTTCGCCACCCCCACCACCAGCACCGTCCCGGCCACGCCGATCAGCCATCCCATCGCGCCGCGTCGCCAGCCCAGCGCAGCCAGCATTGCGCCCAGCGCCAGCCAGAGCGGCAGGATTACCGCCTGGTCGGCGAAGTCGGTCATGAACATCATCGCGGCGGCGGCGCGGCCAGCAGCGACCCGGGATATTGCCGCAAGGTCTCGGTGGCGGCGCGGAGATTGCCCGCGGTCGCGCGCAGATCGCGCAGGATCGGGTCCACCCGCGCCGTCAGCCCGGCGGCGCCTTCCGAGGCACCTGCGACCGCGGTTTGCAGCGCGGTCAGCAGCTTGCTCATTCGCGTGGCCAATCGCACCAGTTTTGCCGAGGCGGTGGCGCCGTTGGTCAGCGTGCGCGCCAGCGCCGGATTGCGCGCCAGGGCATTGAGCGCGTTTGCGGTCCGGCGCAGCGCCGCCGCCGTCGCCGGCAGATCCGCCGCCCGTATTTGCCCGCGCGTGGTCCGCAGCAGCGCATCCGCGTCCGCCAGCGTGCGGTGCACGTCGCCCGAACTCAGCTCGGACTGCAACATGTCGATCAGAGTCAGCAGCCCCCGCGACAACCCGTCCAGATCCACCTTGTCCAGTTTCTTCAGCAGCGCCTGCGCCGCGTCCTGCACCTGGGTAAAGGTGCTGGGGACCGAGGGGATCACCGGGTCCAGCGGCGTCCATGGCTGTGGCGTCACCGGGTTGAGCAACGGATTGACGAAATCGAGTTCGATCACGCCGACCCCGGTCAACACCTGCGAGACGATGCGCGCGCGCAGCCCGAGCCCGATCGCCTTGGACAGCTGCGGCACCGGGCCGATCTTGGCGGTATCCACCAGGTAGCGCACGACCACCTGGCGATACACGCTGCGGTCCAGGTCCTTGGCGTCGCGGCCATAGACGGCGCTGACCAGCGCGATCGCGGTAACGCGGCCTACCGTCACGCCGCGATATTTCACCGGCGCGCCGACCTCCAGGCCAGCTACCGATTCTGGGAAATAGCTCTCGAACACCTGGCCATGGCGGAATCGGTCACCGCCCAGGAACCACACGATTGCCACCAGCAGCGCCACGCCCACCACTACCAGCGTGCCGGTGCGCAGGAACCCGCCCTGGCCTTCCATCACGCCGCGTCCACGGGCAGCGGGGTGCGATCGAAGAACGCCCGCACCACCGGATGGGCGCTTTCGGCCTTCAGCGCGCGCGGGCTGCCGGTGGCGATCACGCCGCCGGCATCGGCGAAGGCATTGCGGTCCAGCATCAGGCAGGTGTCCCCGATCGCCAGGATGGAAGCGAGTTCATGCGTCACCACCACAAAGGTGGTCCCGCGCGTGTCGCGCAAGGACAGAATCAGCCGATCGAGTTCGGCCGCGGTAATTGGGTCCAGCCCCGCCGAGGGTTCGTCCAGGAACAGCAGCGGCGGATCGAGCGCCAGCGCGCGCGCGATCGCGGCGCGTTTTGCCATCCCGCCTGAGATCTCGGCGGGCAGCCGGTGGGCGGCGTCTGCCAGGCCGACCTCGGCCAGCTTGGCGCGCGCCTTGTCGGCCCGCTCGTGACGCGACAGATCAGTGAACATCTCGAGCGGCAGCATGACATTACCCAGTAAATCAAGCGAGCCGAACAAGGCGCCAGCCTGGAACATCACGCCGAAGCGGCGGCGCGCAGCGGTCAACGCCGAGGCGGCGCCGGGGCCGGTGACGCGCTGACCGTAGATCGCGATCCAGCCCGCCGTAGGCGCGAGCAGCCCGACGATCTGGCGCAGCAGCGTGGACTTCCCGCAGCCGGAGCCGCCCAGAATCACAAACACTGCGCCGGCCGCGACCTGGAACGAGACGTCGCGATAGATGGTGCGGGCGCCGAACCGCTGCGCCAGCCCCTCGGCCCGGATCACGGGAACGGTCTCGGGGGTTAGCCGATCCGGTTCGGGTTGGTCGCTCACCAGTGCAGCCGGTAGAACAGCAGCGCGAAACCGCCATCCAGCAGGATCGTGGCAACGATCCCGCCGACCACGGCTTTGGTGGCGGACAGGCCCACCGCGCGCGGCCCGTTGCCCGTGGCCAGCCCCGCGCGGCAGCCGATCGCGGCCACCACCGCGCCGAATACCGCCGCCTTGAACAGGCCGCCGACCAGATCCCCGACCGAGGCCGCTTGCTGCACCTGTGCCTGGATCGCCGATTCGCTGTACCCGAACCCCACCATCACCGCGGTCATGCCGATCAGCCCGGCCGCATCCAGCATCAGCGTCAGCACCGGCGTGATCAGCAGGGTTGCCGCCATCCGCGGCAATACCAGCAGGGTCATGGAATCGAGCCCCATCACCTCCAGCGCGTCCAGCTCCTGGTTTACTTTCATGGTGCCAAGCTCGGCGGCGAAAGCCGAGCCGGTGCGCCCGGCCAGGATTACCGCGGCCAGCAGCGGTCCCAGTTCGCGCAGCAGGCTGACCGAGACCAGGTTTGCGACGAAAATATCGGCGCCGAACTGGCGCATCGGGATCGCCGACTGGAACGCCAGGATCAGCCCGATCAAGGCGCCGAGGAGCAGCATCAGCGGCAGCGCGCGGAAGCCAGCCTGCTCGGCCTCACGCGCCACGTCGCGGACGCGGAACTGACGACGGTGGGCGGGGAGGCGACCGACGGCGCTGACCAGGGCGCCGATGAAGACAAGCCCGCCGGTCGCGGCGGCGAAGCGGGCGCGGAACTGTTGGCCCCCTGTCACACTCGGAGCTCCGTCACGGCCGGATGCCCGCGGTCATAGCGGAGCATGACCCAGCCAACCGCACCCAATACTTGTGCCCATCGATGCACCCGAATTGCAGCCGGAGGCACACCCGGCCCCATCAATGCGCGAGCCAGGCATCGAATCGCTGCCGCAGCTTCGCCTGGTTCGCCGCCCAGAATCCATCGTCCAGCGCCAGCGTGTTTCGCATATGAGCCGGCAGGCTGGGCGACAGCGCTGCGGCGGCCTGCGGCAGATCGGCGTTGGCGTCCACCGCCAACCCGCCGATCCCGAAACGTTTCGCCATCTCACCCTCGATCGCCGGCGTGCCGACAAAATAAAGGAACTCCAGGGCCGTGGCCTGATTAGGGCTGCTCCGCGCGATCGCCCAGCTCAACACGTCGTGGATAGACTGCGTCCAGCGCAGGCCGAAATTGCGATGCTGGGCGCGCATCGCGGCGACGATCGCCTGGCTTGGCGCGCTGGTCATCAACACCGCGCCGCCGGCCAGAATCCGCGCCGCCGCGGTCGCGCTCTTCCACCACACCACGTAGGGACGCAGCTGATCGAGCTTGCGGAACGCCCGATCCACGCCCGCCGCGGTGCCCAGCACCTTATACACCGCCGCCGCGGCGATGCCGTCGGCCATCAGCGCAATCTCCAGCGTCCCGCGCACGTCCTGGCGCAGGCCGCGCTTGCCGGGCGCGCGCGCGACGTCCCAGAACTCGGGCCAGGTCGGCGCACCGGAATATTTATCCTTGT
The DNA here is from genome assembly GCA_027330745.1 of Acetobacteraceae bacterium. Classification (GTDB taxonomy): domain Bacteria; phylum Pseudomonadota; class Alphaproteobacteria; order Acetobacterales; family Acetobacteraceae; genus JAJZVS01. The sequence goes on from DAHWDR010000167.1 coordinate 10,231, forward strand.
CCCAGGCCAGCACCGTGGCTTCCAGGGACGCGCCGATCCCGCAGGACGTGACCGCCATCGGCAGATAATGTGCCGCGCCGCCGATCAGTGCCGGGTCCAACGTGGCGAACAGATGCGCGGCGCAGCCGGCGGCAAGATCGATCCCGTTTACCTCCACCAGATCCCAGGCCGGGTTCTTGCCAGCCAGCCCGGTGGTGAGCGCGGGCATCCCATCGGGCCGGACCTGCACCAGTACCGGGATGCCGGTCGCGGCCTGGAATGGGGCCGCGTACACGGCGCGCACCGCGTCCATCCGCGCCGCCGAGCGTACCGCGATGGTCAGTTCGCGTCCGCCCGGCCGGGGCGGGGCGGGCACCGCCGGCGCGCCAAGCGCGGCCAGCAGCAGGGAGCGCCGGGGGAGCAACGGAGGCCGGGGGGTGTGCATCGCCCGCGACGCTACAATCCGCCGTCATCGGCGGCAACGCATAGGGCGCTCCATCGAAGGTCACTTTGGACGTCGTATGCGGGTTTCATTTCGTACCCCGGCGCGCCCAGTTCGTCAGGCGGCGCGCCAGATGCTCGGCCCGGGTCATCGGTGTCGCGCGCTGGATCAGGAAATACGCGAAATCGGGACCGGGCGTGCCGAGATTCGCCTTGTACCGCGCCGCCCCGGCCAGGAAATCATAAATCTCGGCCCCCGCCGCGGCGTGCCGGGCGATCGCCAGCGCGTGGCACACCAGGCCGGGTTTCAGGCGCGCATCGTCTTCGAACCGGAAGCCACTGACGAAGGCCATCACATGGCCGCGATAGACCAGATTGAGTAGATAGCCGATCGGCTGGTCGCCGGCGGCGACGCGCAGCAACTCGATGCTGCCCGCGGGCAGGCCGGTCTCGATCAGGCGGCGCTGGAAGCGGACGAAGAAGGGGAAGGCGAACCCACCCGGCTCGCCGCGCGCCTGCCACTGGCGCTGGTGCAACGCCGCTAGCGCTTCCAGATAGGCCGCCGCCGTCGGCGCGTCCGTGGCGCGACAGGCGGTCACCGGCCCGAGGCGTTCATAGCCACGCAGCGCGCGACGGATTTGTTGGCGGGTATTGGCCGAGAGCAGCGCTGGATAGTCGCCGCCGGCGGCGCGTACCGCGGCCAGATCGACCCGCCAGGACGGTTTGCGCGCCGGCATCTGCACCAGCGCCCGCGGTGGGATCAGCCGCGTGGCGTCGCCATGCAGCGCGGCGACGACATGGACCTCGTCGCAGCGCCGCCCGGCCAGGCGCGCGGGGCCGAGCAGAAACGCCACGGCCGCGGCCTCAATTTGCCCGGTATAGCGGCGATCGACCAGGAAGCCGTTGTATTCGATCGCAATCACGTCCTCGCCGCGCACACCGGTGGTGTGCAGCCGCGCCCCGCGGACCCGGATCAGCCCGGCTTCCACGCGGTGATGGGGGACCGGAACCGCCAGCAGGACGATCGTCGCGCCGATGGTCCCGACCAAGACCGGCGGGGGAGCGCCAAGCTCGGCGAGCCAGGTCCCGATCCAGCCCCAACTCAGAAAGAACGTGGCATCCGCGCGTGCCTCCAGATCCCGCCATAGCGGAGCCAGCGCCATGGGCGGGAGGTCGGTGCGGATTTCAAACCGGACGCCGCTCATCGCTGCCCCGGCGGGCGGGGGCTGGACACGCGCCGCCGCGCGGGATGAACTCGCCAAGCTGTCCTGGGGAGGAACGCAATGAGCCTGACCATCCGCGCCATCGACCCGGTATCCCGCCCGGATTTTGCCGGGATCGTGACCGGGGTGGACCTGACCGCGCCGCTACCGCCGGCCGACGTCGCCGCGATCGCCGCCGGGATGGACCGCTTCGCCGTCCTGGTGTTTCCCGACCAGCGTCTGGACGATGCCCGGCAACTTGCGTTCTCGGCCAATTTCGGCCCGCTGGAGCGGGCGACCGGCGATCTGGCGCAAGGCGCGGAGCGGCGGCTCTCGATGGACGTCAATGACATCTCCAACCTGGACCGCGAGGGGCGCGTGCTGGCGCGCGACAATCGCCGCCGCCTGTTCAGCCTGGGCAATCGTTTGTGGCATTCGGACAGTTCGTTCAAGCCGACGCCCGCGAAATACTCGGCGCTGTCGGCCCGGGTGATCCCGGGGGCGGGCGGCAACACGGAATTTGCCGACATGCGCGCCGCCTACGACGCGCTGGACGAACCGACCAAGGCCGAGATCGCCGAGCTGGTCTGCGAGCACAGTCAGCTGTTCTCCCGCTCGCTGCTCGGCTTCGACGATTTCACCGGGGACGAGCGGGTCCGCTTTGCCCCGGTGCCGCAGCGTCTGGTGCGGCGCCATCCGGTGACCTTGCGGCGTTCCCTGTTCCTGGCGTCCCATGCCGGCGCGATCCGCGGCTGGCCGGTGCCGGAGGCGCGCGCGTTCCTTCGCGACCTGACCGAGCACGCCACGCAACGGCGGTTCGTCTATGCCCATGTCTGGCGGCAATGGGACCTGGTGATGTGGGATAACCGCGTCACGATGCACCGCGCCCGCCCGTTCGATGCGTCGGAGGTCCGCGATATGCACCGCACGACCGTGGCCGACGCGGCACCGACCCTGGAGCAAGCGGCATGATCAAGATCGTCTCCCTGCTGACCCGCAAACCGCATCTGACGCACGAGGAATTCGTTCGCCACTGGCGCGACATCCACGGCCCGTTGGCGCTGTCCGTCCCCGGCGTCCGACGCTACGTCCAGTCCCACATCCAGGGCACCCGCACCCGCGCCGACATTGCGGAGACGGAGTTGGAGATCGATGGCATCGCCGAGCTTTGGTACGATAACGAGGCTGCGTTGCGCGGCTCCGCCGCCACGCCGGAAGCGCGCGCGCTTTACGCCGATGGCGCCTTGTTCATCGGCCGCATCAAGACCTACGTGATCGAGGAGCAGGTCATCATCCCGCCCGCGTGACCGGTGGCTCGGACCAGGTGGCGAGGGCCACGACCAGCATCGCCGCCTCGATCGCCACGCATAGCCACACGCAGCCGGCCCAGCCGAAGCGGCGCCACAGCCCGGCCGGAGCCACGCCGCCCAGGCTGCCGCCGATATAATAGACCATGACATACAGGCCGACCGCGGTGGATTTTGCCCGCCGCGCCGCAGTGCCGATGAAGCCGATCGCCAGCGCGCCCTGCACGAACGCCCCGGCGGCGAACAGCGCCAACCCGGTCACGATCGCTGGCAGCGAGGGCACCAGGGTCATCGCCAGCCCCGCCACCCCGACGGCGGTGGACCCGGCCAGCGTTGCGCGCCGCCCCACCCGCACCGCCAGTCGGGTCGCGATCGGGGTTGCCGCCATGCCGGCGAGATATACCACGAAAATCGAGCCAAGATCGGCCGGCCCCAGCCGGAACGGCGGCGCGGCGAGCAGGAAATTGGCATAGGTGAACGCCGCCACGATGACGAACAGCACCGTGAACCCGACCGCGCAGGTGCCCAGCAGTCGCTTGTTGCGAAGATGCTCCGAGAAGCCCTGCGCGGTGGCCCGCCAGCCGCGCACCGGGCGGAAGTTGCGTTCGCGCGGCAACAGCCAGCCCACGCCCAAGGCCGCGCCCAGCGTGCAGCCAGCCAGCACAAAAAACGCGGCCCGCCAGCCGAAGAAGGAAGCCGACCACCCGGCCAGGAAACGGCCGAAGAATCCAGCGAAAATCGTCGCCGAGGAATACGTCCCGGCCAGCTTGATCGTCACCGGGCCGGAGGTTTCGTCGGCGATATAAGCGATCGTCACCGCGAACACGAATGGCAGCAGCAGCCCTTGAACGAAGCGCCAGACGATCATCGCCGCCAGGCTGTCGGCTAGGCCCAGCATCAGCGTCGGCAGGATCAGCCCCCAGATCGCGGCCACGATCAGCCGCTTGCGGCCCAACATGTCCGAGACGGACCCGACCACGGGTGCCACCAGCGCTACCGCCGAGGTCGTGGCGGTAATCGTCAGCCCCGCAGCCGTCACCGGAGCGGCGAAGCTATGCGCCAGCAGCGGCAGCACGGCCTGGATGGAATACATGTTCAGGAACGTGATCACCCCGGCCAGCGCAACGCCGGCGGCGCGGCGCGCGGCCAACCGGTCTTCCACTCCGGTCCGGCGGTTCCCTGTCGTGTCGTTGCTTGAGTAGATCAGAACCGCCGTTCGAAGATCGTCACCACGTCGCCCGGAGCCAGAAGGTCGTCGCGCCCGGCCCTGGCCGTGACCGCGCGCCCGTCCCTCATGCGAACCACTTCTGCATAGCGCTCGATGGCTCGATAGGTAAAGCCGCCGGCCAGAGCGACCGCGGTCAGGATGGTCATGCCGGGCTGATAGGGGAAGGCGCCGGGCTTATTGACCTCGCCCAGCACGAACACCGGACGGTAGCGTACCACCTCCACCGCGACCGACGGCGCCCGTTCCAGACCGGCTGCCTTGAGCGCGTATTCCAGCGCGCGCGCCAGACCGGATGCGGTGAAGCCGGCGGCGTGGAAGCGGCCCAGCATCGGTAGTTCGATATCCCCCGCCCCGCTGATGCGGAAATTCCCGTCCAGCGCAGCGTCGGCAACGGTCAGGATGCGCAGCTTGTCCCCTGCGCCCAACCGATACGGGCCGTCGGCAAGCGGCCGCAGCGGCGGCAGCCCGCCCCAAGGCGCGCAGCCGGCGAGCAGCGCTGGCAGTCCGAGGCAGAGCGAGCGGCGGCGCATGGACGTCACCCTGCCGCACGCGGTTGTACGAAGGGTTAATGCCGCGCTGTCCGCACATGCGGGGGGCGCTTGGCCTCGCGCGGCGAATTGTCTTCCGGCGGTGTATTCGACCACGAACACCAGTCGAACACATACTCAATCGCCCGCGACCGTGGCGGCGGCACTCCCCCGATTTGGCCGCTCCCGGGCCGGCGGGCGCGAATTCTTAGCCGCCGCGCACCGCTGCGAGCCGCCAGGCGGGATCGGTACCGGCCAGATTTCGCTCGAAGGTCCAGACATCGGTCAGTTCGGTCACCGCGTCGGTCCCGGAAACCGGATGGCCCGCAGCGTCGCTGGTCAGGCTGACTTGATCGGAGACGATCCGCAGGGTCACCCGCGCGACGCGGCCCGCAAGATCGGCAGCCTCGATCGCGATCGTCGGGATGGCACGGATTTCGGTGCTCTGCCGCTCCCCGGCGCTGGTGCGCGCGGCGATCGCCTGGTCGAAGGCGTGGAACACGTCGGGGGACACCAGGGCCTGAAGCGCGGCGCGGTCGCCGGCGGCGAAAGCGGTGACGATCATGCGGAACGCCTGCTCGGCCTGGCCGAGAAAGCGGGCGGGCTGGAATAACGGGTCCTGCGCGGCAATCGCGGCCAGGCTCTGGCCCAGCGCGCTGGCCGGGTCGGGCACGCCGGGATGGGGCGCGCTGGGTTCAGCTTGGCCCTCGATCACCACCGCGCCGGGCGCGGCGGGGCCTGGCTGGGGTTGCGGCTGGAACTGCGCGGGGCGTTCGTACCCGGTACGCCGGCCCAGGATGCTGCGCAGGCGCAGCACCAGGAACGCGGCAATCATGCCGAAAAGAATCAGATCGATCGGAAATCCGCCCGCATGCATCCACGGTCTCCCCTGTCGGGCCAGCTCGTGGCACACATAGGGATGATCGAGGGCGGACACAAATCAGACTCTCGCAATTTGGCTTCCCAGCGCGACATGCCCGCCATGACGGGCCGTGGACTTCGGCCCCGACCCAGGTGAAGCTGCGGCTATGACCGAGACGCATGTGATCGTGGGCGCCGGCCAGGCCGGGGGCTGGGCGGCGGTGGCGATGCGCCAGGCGGGGTTTGCCGGGCGTATCCTGCTGATCGGCGCCGAGCCGCACCGCCCCTACGAACGCCCACCGCTGTCCAAATCGGTCCTGACCGCCGTGGATGAACCGCCTGTCTCCTGGTTCCATCCGGCGCCGCGCTACGCCGAGTTGGGCGTGGAGCTGTGGCTGGGCACCTCGGTCACCGCGCTGGACCCTGTGGCGCGACGCCTGGCGCTGGCGGACGGGCGGGAGGTCGCGTTCGACCGCGTGTTGCTGGCCACCGGCGGGCGGGCGCGGCGCTTGTCGGTGCCGGGCGGCGAACGCGCCCTGACCCTGCGTACCCTGGAAAATGCGCGTGCGATCCGGGCGCGGTTGGCCGGGGCGCGGACGGTGGTGTGCATCGGCGCCGGCGTGATCGGGTTGGAGATCGCCGCTTCGGCGCGCATGCGCGGAACCGCGGTGACGGTGCTGGAGGCGGCAGCGGGGCCGATGGGCCGTGCCGTTTCGCCCGAGGTGGCCGCGTTCGTCGCGCGTCTGCATCGTGATCACGGGGTGGCGCTGCATTTCGGGGTGACGGTGGCGGAGATCGCACCGCGCGGGGCGGGCGCGGCGGTGCTGTGCGCGGATGGGACAGCGTTCCCAGCCGACCTGGTGGTGGCCGGCGTGGGCATGGAACGCGATCTGACCTTGGCGGACGGGGCCGGGCTGGAGCTGGACGGGGGCGTGGTGGTGGATACGCGGACCGCGGCCTCGGCGTCCGGGGTGTTTGCCGCCGGTGACGTGGCGGCGTTCCCGCACCCGCTGTTCGGGGGCGCGCGGCTACGGCTGGAATCCTGGCGCCACGCGCAGAACCACGGCACCGCGGCGGGCCATGCGATGGCGGGGGCGGGGCAGCCCTATGACGACGTGCCTTGGTTCTGGACCGATCAATTCGGGGTCAATTTGCAAGTTGCAGGACTGCCGGGGCTGGCGGCGCGGACAGTGGTGCGGGCCGATGCCGGCGGGGCGTTCGTCGCGGTGCATCTGGGCGCGGATGAGCGCGTGGTGGGGATCAGCGGGGCCAACGCCCCGCGCGACGTGCGGGCCGGGATGGCGTTGATCCGGACCGGGCGAGCGGTGGATGCGGGAAAGGTCGGGGACCCGGCAGTGCCGCTGACCGCGGTGGGATGATCGCAGTGGGGTGATCGCGGGGCGGGATGCCACGACCCGGACCGTCCGCGCGATTCCCATGGCACGTGTCCAGACGCATCTTGGATCGTCCGTCCAATGGGGGAGCATGATGGAAGATCCCGGCGGAATAGCGGGACCGCTGCGGATTTGACCGCGGATGCCGCAGTGCGGGAAACTCCCTTGCGCGTTCCGCGCTGCCCCCCCACTTCCGAGGTTCGGCTCGCCAAGGCCGATACCCCAAGCCAAGGCCGGAGACCCCACGCATGAGCCGACTTCCTCCGGCCCCCCTGCCGCTTGCCCCAAGGTTTGCGGCTTTGGGGATGGCCGCGTTGGCATGCGCCGCTTTGGCGCTGCCAGCCCCGCCCGCCGCGGCGCAGATGCCGCCCCATGGCCCGCCCTCGGTCGGTGTGGTGCAGGCCACGCCGCGCCAGATCACCGAGACTTCGCAATATGTCGGCCGCATCCAGGCGCAGCATCGCGTGGCGCTGGTCGCCCGCGTCACTGCCTTCCTGGAGCGCCGCGACTTCGTCGAAGGCTCGGAAGTTGCCAAGGGTCAGCTGCTCTACGGCCTGGAACGCGGTCCGTTCCAGGCTGACCTGGCTGCCAAACAGGCTGCTGTGGCGCAGGCCAAGGCGCAGCTGCAGAACGCCACCCTGGCGTTCAACCGCGCTCAATCCCTGATCCACACGCCCGCCGGTCAGCAATCGTTGCTTGATTCTGCCCGCGCGACGATGCTGTCCGATGTCGCCGCGGTGCAGGCAGCGGAGGCGCAGCTTCGTTCCTCGCAGATCAACCTGGATTACACGCAGATCACCGCGCCGATCGCGGGCAAGATCGGCCGCAGTGCGGTCTCGGTGGGCAACGTGGTCTCGCCGAGCTCGGGCACGCTGACGACGATCGTCAGTCAGGACCCGATGGATGTGGTGTTCCCGGTCTCGCTCACAGACCTACTGGCGCTGCGGCACCGTTATGCCGGGGCAGGCGGCTTCGGCGCCGTCCGGATCCGCATCAAGCTGCCGGGCGGGCAGATCTACAGCCAGGTCGGCAAGCTCGATTTCGTGGATAACACGGTCTCGACCAGTACCGACACGGTGATCCTGCGCGGCGTCATCGCCAACCCGCCGATCAGCACGGTAAAAGTCGGCGGTGCCACCGAGCGCGAACTGGTCGACGGCGAGTTCGTCACCGTCATGGTCCAAGGTGCTCAGCCGATCTCGTTGCTTGCGATCCCGCGCGCGGCGGTCATGACCGACCAGCAGGGCGATTACGTCTATACCGTCAGTGCCGCGCACAAGGTGGTGCTGACCCGCATTACGCCCGGCCAGTCCACCGCGACCGTGACAACGATCACCAGCGGCCTGAGCAAAGGTGAGATGGTGATCCTGGACGGGCTGCAGAAGGTCCGCCCCGGGGAGGTGGTGGCGCCCGGTCCAGCCAGCGCGCCGATGGCTACGCCAGCCGCCTCGCTCGCGGGGGCGGCGGGTAAGCGATGATCTCCTCGGTCTTTATTCGCCGGCCGCGGCTGGCGATCGTCATTGCTATCGTCATTACCATCGCCGGGGCGATCGCGATGACGCGCATCCCGGTGGCGCAGTTGCCGGACATCGTGCCGCCGCAGGTCATCGTGTCCACCAGCTATCCCGGTGCCTCGGCCGCGACCGTGGAAGCCGCCGTCGCCGAGCCGATCGAGGCGCAGGTGAACGGCACCGATCACATGATCTACATGCAATCGACCAGTGGCAACGACGGTAGCTATTCGCTGGCGGTCAGCTTCGCGCTGGGGTCGAACCCGGACATCGATACCGTCAACGTCAACAACCGCGTGCAGGCGGCGCTGTCGCAACTGCCGCCGGAGGTGCAGGCCGAGGGCGTGACGGTGGCGAAGAAATCCTCCGCCATCCTGATGTTTGTGGCGTTTTCCGGCAGCACGCCGCAGGAAACGCCGCTGTTCGTCGCCAACTACGTGTTGATTCACGTGCTGGATGCGGTCTCCCGCACGCCCGGGGTGGGGCAGGCCAATCTGTTCTCGCGCCTGAACTATTCGATGCGGGTATGGTTCCACACCGACCAGCTGGTCGCCCTGGGCTTGACGCCCGGGGATATCGTCACGGCGATCCAGGCGCAGAACGTGGTCGCGCCGATCGGGCGCATCGGCGCGCGGCCGATCGGGAACAACCAGCAATTCCAGTTCAACCTCCAGACCCAGGGGCGCCTGGTCACGCCGAAGCAGTTCGGCGACATCATCATACGCGCCAACCCGGACGGGTCCGTGTTGCGGCTGCACGACGTGGCTTCGGTGGAGCTCGGCGCGCAGAACATGGACAGCGAGGCGCGGCTGAACGGGCAGCCGGCGGTGCCGATCGGCATCTATCTTTCGCCGGGGGCCAATGCCGTCTCCACCGCCGCCGCCGTGCGCGCAACCCTGGCGAAGCTGGAGGCGCAATTCCCGCCTGGGCTGCACGCGAACATCCTGTACGACACCACCACCTTCGTCTCCGACACGATCCACGAGGTGCTGACCACCCTGCTGGAAGCCTTCGCGCTGGTGGTGCTGGTGGTGTTCCTGTTCCTGGGCAACGTCCGCGCCACGATCATCCCGATCATCGCCGTGCCGGTCAGCCTGATCGGCACCTTCGCCGGCCTGACCGCGCTGGGCTTCTCGGTCAACACGGTCACCCTGCTCGCGATGGTGCTGGCGATCGGCATCGTGGTCGATGACGCGATCGTGGTGGTGGAGAATGTCGAGCGCGTGATGGGGGAGGAGCCACATCTGACCGCCGCCGAGGCCACCGACAAGGCGATGCGCCAGATCACCGGGCCGATCATCGCGATTTCGTTGGTGTTGCTGTCGGTGTTCGTGCCGGTGGGGTTCATTCCCGGGCTGTCGGGCATTCTGTTCCGCCAGTTCGCGGTGACGATGACCTTCGCGATGCTGATCTCGGCCACCTGCGCGCTCACGTTGTCGCCGGCGCTGTGCGCGGTGTTCCTGCGCCACCACGGGACGCCGCGGGGACCGCTCGGCTGGGTGATGGGCGGGATCGACCGGGTGCGCGGCGGCTATGCCGCGGTGGTGCGCCGGCTGGTGCGGGTGGCGATCCTGGGGCTGGTGCTGGTCGGCGTGGTTGCCGCCGGCGCCGGATGGCTGTCGGCGCACACGCCGTCCGGGTTCTTGCCGGAGGAAGATCAGGGCGCGTTCTTCGTCGCAATCCAGCTACCGGACGGCGCTTCGGTCGGACGCTCGGCGGCGGTGGCAACCCGCGTGACCGATCTGCTGCGCAAGATGCCGCAAATCGACGAGACGCTGTCGATCATCGGGTTCTCGCTGCTCGATGGCGGGGTGCAGGAATCGAACTCCGCCTTCGTGGTGGCACATCTGAAGCCGTTCGCCGATCGGGCCGGGGTCGCGAACTCGGTGGAGGCAGTGATCGGACACACCTTCGGCGCGGTGAGCCGGATCCGTTCCGCCGTGATCTTCCCGTTCAACCTGCCGCCGATCATCGGCCTGGGGACAGGATCGGGGTTCCAGTACGTGCTGGAGGCACTGGAAGGACAGAACCCGGTCAAGAACGGCCAGGTCATGGGCGGACTGGTGGCGGCGGCGAACCGGGACCCCAAGCTTTCGCGTGTGTTCTCGACCTACACCGCCACCAATCCGTCGCTGTTCCTGGAGGTCGATCGGGCCAAGGCGGCGGCGCTGGGGCTCAGCCTGTCCGATGTCTACACCGCGTTGCAGGCGACGCTGGGCGGGATCTACGTCAACAATTTCAACCTCTATGGCCGCACCTGGCAGGTGAACATTGAGGGTGAGCCGAACGACCGCAACAACGTCAACGCGATCTGGAAGATCTTCGTACGGAACAATCGGGGCCAGATGGTGCCCCTGCGCTCGATCGCGTCCCTGCGCGTGGTGACCGGGCCGCAGGTCATTACGCGCTATAACAACTATCGCGCGATTATCATCAATGGCGGGCCGGCGCCGGGTGTATCGTCCGGCACGTCGCTGGCCGAGATGGCGCAGCTGTCGGCGAAAACCTTGCCCCCGGGCTACGGCTTCGAATGGACCGGCACCGCCTATCAGGAGGAGCTGGCGGCCGGGCAGACCGGGGCGATCCTGGGGATCGCGGTGCTGTTCGCGTATCTGTTCCTGGTCGGGCTGTACGAGAGCTGGACCATCCCGATCCCGGTGCTGCTGTCGGTGGTGGTCGGGATCATGGGCGCGTTTGTCGGCATCGGCATCGGCGGCTTATCGCTCGATCTCTATTCCCAGATCGGGCTGGTGGTGCTGATCGCGCTGGCGGCCAAGAACGCCATCCTGATCATCGAGTTCGCCAAGGAGCAGCGGGAAGCCGGCATGCCGATCCAGGACGCGGCGGTGCTGGGCGCCCGCATGCGGTTCCGGGCCGTGATGATGACCTCGATTGCTTTCGTAGCCGGGTTGATCCCGCTGGTCACGGCCCAGGGCGCGGCGATGCTCAGCCGGCGTGACGTGGGCACGGCGGTGTTCGCGGGCATGATCGCGGCCAGTTCGGTGGGGATCTTCCTGATCCCGATGCTGTACGTGACGTTCCAGACTTGGCGGGAATGGGTGAAAGCGCGGTTCGGGCGCGGCAGATCCGGGCACGAATGAGCGCCGATCCCACCCGGTCGGCGGCCCTTGCTCTTCTTGCCGCGGTGCTCGACCAGCACCGCCCGCTGGAGGACGCGCTCGATTCCCTGCCGCCGTCGGACCCGCGTGACCGCGCCGCGGCGCATCGCCTGGCCGCGACGGTGCTGCGGCGCGGCGGCACGCTGGACGCGGTTTTGGAACCGTGGCTGCGCAAGGCACCGCCGGAGCCGGTGCGGCGCATCCTGCTGCTCGGCGCCGCCGGGTTGCTGCTGCTGGACACGCCCGCCCATGCCGCCGTTGCCACCGCCGTCGCGCTGGCCCGCGCTGCAGGGTTCGTGCCGTTCGCGGGGCTGGTGAACGCGGTGCTGCGCCGCGTTGCCGCGGCCGGTCCCGCGGCGCTGGAGGGGCTCGACGGGCCGCGGCTGGACACGCCCGCCTGGCTGTGGACCAGCTGGGGGACCGAGGCGCGGGCGATCGCGCGCGCGCAGCTGCTCCCGGCGCCGCTGGATCTGAGCCTGCGCCCCGGCACGCCGGTCCCGGAGGGCGGGGACCAGCTTCCGACCGGTTCGGTCCGGTTTCCGCCTGGCACGCGGCCGGGGGACATCCCAGCCTTTGCCGCCGGGGACGCCTGGGTGCAGGACGCTGCCGCCGCGCTGCCCGCGCTGCTGCTGGCGCCGCGGCCGGGGGAGCGCGTGGCGGATCTCTGCGCCGCCCCGGGCGGCAAGACTGCGCAACTGGCCGCCGCCGGTGCGGCGGTGACGGCGGTGGAGCGCGATCCGGCGCGGCTCGCGCGGCTGCGCGAGACGCTCGCCCGCACCCGCCTGCCAGCCGAGACGGTGCTGGCGGACGCGGCCGAGTGGCGGCCGGACGCACGCTTCGACGCGATCCTGCTGGACGCCCCGTGCAGCGCCACCGGCACGATCCGCCGCCACCCCGACGTCGCGCATCTGAAACGCCCGCGCGACATTGCGGCCCTGACCGCGGCGCAGGATCGGCTGCTGGACGCGGCTGCCGGCTTGCTCGGCCTCGGCGGGCGGGTGGTGTATGCGGTGTGCTCGTTGCAGCCCGAGGAAGCGGCGCCGCGCGTCGCCGCCGCCGCCGCGCGGACCGGGCTGCGGCCCGATCCGTTCACGCCGGAGGAGCTCGCGGCCCTGCCCGAAGCGCGCATGCCGGCGGGGTTCTTGCGCACCACGCCGGCGCTCTGGCCCGAGCGCGGCGGTATGGACGGATTCTTCGCCGCGCGGTTACGGCGCGACTAGACCCAACGCAAGGACGGCGTCATCCCCAGCAGATACTGCCCGACCGTCTCGAAATGCGAAGCCCGGCCCTGCACCTGCTGCGACACGGCGTTCATGTCGCGGAACCGGTGCTCGAAGGGCTGGGCGTCGAAGATCGCGGTCGCGCCGGCCTCGTGCCACAGGGCGGTCACGACGGCGCGGGATTCCATGATCGCGTAGGTGGACGCCTGGCGGATATCGATCTTGCGATCCAGGCTCAGACGGCCGGTGCGCTCGGCTTCTTCCCATGCTTCGCCCAGTACCTCGATCAGGCGGGAGCGCGCCGCCCGCACACGCGCGTCGGAATGCCCGAGCAGCCCCTGGATGACCGGGTTGTCGCGCATCGAGGTATTGGTCAGCGCCGGCGTCTTCATCGCCGCCATCGCGATGAATGCCTCCAGCGTGGCGCGCGCGACGCCCAGACCCACGGCGCCGAAGCCGGCGGCGTAGATGTTGCTCGTGCTAAAGCGATACAGCAGCCCGTCCGCGCGCCGCTCCTCGTCGCGGTCGCGGGTGACCACGTATTCGTCCGGCACGAAGAGATCCTCTACCGCGTAGGTGTCGGACCCGGTGCCACGCAGGCCCATCACGTGCCAATCGTCGGTGATGGTAGCGACCGCGCGGTGGAACAGCATCGAGCGTTCGAACGCTGCGCCGTCCTGGTGGCGAATCGGGGTGCCGTCCGCCTCGAAGGTCGGGCAGTGCATCCCGAGCCAGGTGGAATGGCGCGACCCGGAAGCGAAATGCGACACACCGGAGACGCGCCAGCCCCCCGGGGCCTTGACCGCCCGCGTTCTGCCCTGGCCCCAGGCCAGTACGTCGCGTCGGTCGCCGAAGATTTCGCGCGCGATGGCCGGTTCCAGATAGGCCGCGGCCATCGAGCAGCCGGATCCCTGGTTCATGCACCAGGCCGCCGACGCATCGCCCATGGCGATCGCTTCCACCGCCTGGATGTAGATGGCGGGCTGTAGTTCTTCGCCGCCCAGGCTCCGCGGCAGCAGCAGGCGGAACAATCCGGCCTCGTGCATGGAAGCGACGATGTCGGC
>DAHWDR010000176.1:0-2275 GCA_027330745.1 Acetobacteraceae bacterium
GGTCGATTCGCGCCTGCGGGTACACGGGATCGGCGGGCTGCGGGTGATCGATGCGTCGGTGATGCCGACCTTGACCACGGGCAACACCAACGCGCCCACGATCATGATCGCCGAAAAGGGCGCGGCGATGATCCGCGAGGACGCCGCCTAGCTTGGCCCGGGACGGCCACGGGCGCGCCGAGCCGGACGCCATCGGATGCCGGACGCCTGACACGGCCGCGATGGCGCGGGTGATGACATCCCGCGCCGGTCAGCCCCGCCGTGCGCGGTAGCGGCGGATCAGCGCATCGGTGGAGCTGTCATGCGCCAGCGCCGGCGTGGGGCCCGCGCCGAGCTCCGGGATAATGCGGGTGGCCAGCGCCTTGCCGAGTTCCACCCCCCATTGGTCGAAGCTGTCGATGCCCCAGATCGTGCCCTGGGTGAACACGCTGTGCTCGTACAGCGCGATCAGGCTGCCCAGTGTGCCGGGGTCAAGACGGTCAGCCAGCATCACGTTGGTCGGCTGGTTGCCCGCGGTGACCCGGAACGGGGTCTGAAGCGCGGGCGATCCCTCCGCCGTCAACTCGGCTTCGGTCTTGCCGAAGCCCAGCGCCTCGGCCTGCGCGAACAGATTGGCCATCAGCAGGTCATGTTGCCCGGCGAGCGGCGAGAGCGGCTCGCAGAACCCGATCAGATCGCAGGGCACCAGCTTCGTGCCCTGATGCAGCAGCTGGTAGAACGAGTGCTGCCCGTCAGTGCCCGGCTCGCCCCAGATGATCGGCCCGGTCTGATAGTCCACCGGCTGCCCATCCAGGGATACATGTTTGCCGTTGCTCTCCATCTGCAACTGTTGCAGGTACGCCGGAAGCCGCGCGAGCGGCGCGGCATATGGCATGATGCCGATTGTCTGCGCGCCAAAGAAATTGTTGTACCAGACCGTCAGCAGACCCAGCAGCAGCGGCAGGTTTCGGGCCGCGGGCGCGGTCCGGAAATGTATGTCCATGGCGTGAAACCCGCCCAGCATGGCGCGAAAGTTTGCGGCGCCAACGGCGATCATCGTGGACAGACCGATTGCCGCGTCCATCGAATACCGGCCGCCCACCCAGTCCCAGAACCCGAACGTATTGGCGGGATCGATGCCGAATTGCGTGACGCCCGCGATATTGGTGGACACGGCGACAAAATGTCTGGCGACCGCGGCGTCCGACCCCAATTGCGCAACCAGCCAGGCGCGCGCGGTCGCGGCGTTGGTCATCGTCTCCAGAGTGGTGAAGGTCTTGGAGGAGACGATGAACAACGTCTCTGCCGCGTCCAGATCCTGGGTCGCCTCGGTGAACGCGGCGCCGTCGATGTTGGCGACGAAGCGAAAAACCATCGACCGGTCGCTGAACCTGCGCAGCGCGTGATAGGCCATTTCGGGCCCCAGATAGGACCCGCCGATACCGATATTGACGACGTTGCGGATGCGCTTGCCGGTGTGGCCGGTGAAGGCGCCGGCGCGCAGCCGCTCTGCGAACGCGGCCATGGCGTCCAGCACCTGGTGCACTTCGGCCACGACATTGACGTGGTCCACTTCGATACGCGCATCACGCGGTGCGCGCAGCGCCACGTGCAACACGGCGCGGCGTTCGGTGGTGTTGATCGCCGCGCCGGTAAACATCGCCTCCCGCCGCTGTTCGACCCCCCGCTCCTCCGCCAGTCGCAACAGCAGCCGCATGGTCTCAGCGGTGATCCGGTTCTTCGAGTAATCGAGGAACCAGCCCGCGCCCTCGGCCGAAAACCGCTGGGCCCGGCCGGGATCGTCGGCGAACAGGGCGCGCAGATGCACGTCCTGGAGCCGCAGGTGATGTGCGGTCAGCGCCTGCCAAGCTTGCGTATCGGTCAATGCGGGCATCGGCGTACTCCCAGAGTCAAGCCAGGCTGTTCCCTATGGACGCAATCGCCCCTAGTCGGTTGTTCCCCCCCGGTTGTCCCCCCCCGGTTGTCTCCTGGCGTGACGCGGCCGTGAGGGGCTCGGGCCGGATCGGTTCAACGTCCGGGGTGGGTTGGGTGTCATGGCCAAAGGCCGTTATGGCCAAAGTCCGTTATCGCTCGGCCTGAGCCGCTAGACCATACTCTGGGCCAGGCTCGCGAGGCTTCGGAGGCCCTGCGCGCAGCGCATTCCCGATCGGCCGGCTTGGGCGGCGTGCTCCGCGCGGGTGCTCCCCCGCGGGTGAACCACGCATTGACCCCGCGGCAACCAGCGGACTGATCGATCCCTGGTCCGCGACCAGGCACGACCCGGCTGCTCCTCGGC
>DAHWDR010000193.1:0-8618 GCA_027330745.1 Acetobacteraceae bacterium
TGCTGCCCGCCGGCACCGCCAAAGCAGGCAAGCGCGAACCGCGCCGGGTCCTGCCCCTTGCGCACCGAGACCTGCTTGATCGCGTTGGCCATGTTCGCGACCGCGATGCGCAGGAAGCCCTCGGCGATCGCGCGCGGCTCCCGGCGCGTTCCGGTGGCGCGCGCCACGGCATCGGCCAGGGCGGCGAATTTTTCCGCCACGATCGCCGCGTCCAGCGGCTGATCCCCGCCGGGTCCGAAGATCGGTGGGAAATGCGCGGGCTGGATCTTGCCCACGCATAGATTGGCATCTGTCACCGTCAACGGCCCGCCGCGCCGGTAGCACGCCGGTCCCGGGTCGGCGCCCGCGCTGTCCGGCCCCACCCGCATCCGCGCGCCGTCGAAATGCAGGATGGATCCGCCGCCAGCCGCCACCGTGTTGATCGCCATCATCGGCGCGCGCATCCGCACGCTGGCCACCTCGGTCTCGAACGCGCGCTCGAACGCGCCGGCATACAGCGCGACATCGGTCGAGGTGCCACCCATGTCGAAACCGATGATATGATCCAGCCCCGCCATCGCCGCGGTGCGCGCCGCGCCGACGATGCCGCCGGCGGGGCCGGACAGGATCGCGTCCTTGCCCTGGAACGCGCCGGCCTCGGCCAGACCGCCGTTCGACTGCATGAAGTAAAGCCGCGTGCCGGCCAGCGCGCCGGCCACCTGATCGACATAGCGGCGCAGGATCGGCGACAGATAGGCATCCACCACCGTGGTATCCCCGCGCGGCACCAGCCGCAGCAGGGGCGAGACCGCATGGCTCGCCGAGACCTGCGCGAACCCCGCCGCGCGCGCCAGTTCCGCCAGCCGCTGCTCCTGCGCCGGATAGGCCCAGGCGTGCATCAACACGATCGCACAGGCGGAGATTCCGTCTGCCCGCGCCGCCGTCAGGGCCGCAACCGCCGCAGCCTCGTTCAGCTTTTCGATCTCCACACCGTCGGCACCGATGCGCCCGGGGATTTCCACCACCCGCTCGTACAGCAGCGACGGCATCGCGATCGCCAGATCGAACAACCGCGGCCGGGTCTGGTTGCCGATCCGCAGCGCATCGGCGAAGCCGCGGTTGACCAGCAGCAACACCCGTTCGCCCTTGCGTTCCAGCAGCGCGTTGGTGGCGACGGTGGTGCCCATCTTCACATGATCGATCAGCCCCGGCGGGATCGGCGCATCCGCAGCCAGGCCCAGCACGGCGCGAATCCCGGCCAGCGCGGCGTCGCGATACCGTCCGGGATTTTCCGAAAGCAGCTTGTGCGTGGACAGGCGTCCGTCAGGGGCGCGGGCGACGATATCGGTGAACGTGCCGCCGCGATCGATCCAGAACTGCCAGCCGGCCATGCGCGCCTCGGGTAGGGTGGGCCTCGCCCGCATAGGGGCGGACGGGGTGGGCGGCAAGGCGGGAGCAGCGTCAGGCGTTCGTCATGCCCCCGTCCACCGTGATCGTCTGCCCGGTCACATAGGAACTATCGGCCGAGCACAGGAAACGGATCACCCCAGCCACTTCCTCCGGCCGGCCGAATCGGGCGAGCGGCACATCCGCAGCCCCCTGCTGCCCGCGCGCCGCGATCAGTCCCGCCGCCATCGCCGTATCGATGATCCCAGGCGCCACCGCATTCACCAGCACGGCGGGCGCCAGCTTGCGCGCCAGCGACCGTGTCAGCCCCACCAGTCCGCCCTTCGCCGCCGCATACGCCGCCCGGTCCGGGCTGCCGCGACGGAACGCCAGCGAACTGGCGAACACGATCCGCGCCGCGCCCCGGTCCCCGACCGGTTCGGCCGCGCGCGGGATGAAGGCCACCGCCATGTCGTAGGCATTCGTCAGGTTGGCGGCGATGGCGCGGTCCCAGACGCCATGATCCTCGGGCGAGAGCGGATCGAATTCGAACAACCCCGCGAGATGGATCAGCGCCGCGACCTTCCCGCCGGCCTGGTCCAGCGCCGTGGCGCAGGCCGCAGGCGTGTCCAGATCGGACCGCCAGGCGGCGATCCGCGCCGTGCCGAGAGTCCGCTCGGCGGCCTCCAGCCGGGTTGCGTCGCGGTCGATCAGCAGCACATGCGCGCCACCCTCCAGGAACAGCCGCGCCGTCGCGACGCCGATCCCGCCCGCCCCGCCGGTGATGGCGATACGCTGGCCCATGAACGGGGCCATCACGCGGCCTCCGCCAGGGCGACGCGGTCAGCCATCACCTGCACGCGCAGCATGAAGCGCGGCTCGTCGGGCAGGTAATCGGCGACGGCGTTGTGGATGGTACCGATATTGTCCCACATCAGCACGTCGCCCTCGGTCCAGCGATGCGCGTGCAGGTAGTCGGCGCGGTCCTGGTGGCGGAACAGGAAATCCAGGATCTCGCCGGATTCCTGCGGGTCCATGCCGTCGATCGCGATCGCGTAGCCCGGGTTGGCATACAGCACCATCCGCCCCGTCACCGGATGGCGACGGAAGATCGGCTGCGACACCGGCGGCTTCTTCGCCCGCTGCTCCGGCGTCAGCGGGCCCCGTTGCGAGCCGGGGCGGGCGCGCATCATGTCCCAGAATTTCACGAAATCATGGGTCGCGGTGCGACCGGCCAGACGCGTCTTCAGCGTGTCCGGCAGATCGTCATAGGCGGCGTGCATGTTGCGGAACTGCGTTTCCCCCAATGGCTTGCCATGGCGGCGCGGCACATGGCGGGCGTGGAGGATATTGGCAAGCGCGATATCACGCGAATACGACATATCGGTATGCCATCCCTGCCCGGCATCGCCCAGGCCAAGCGCGCGGCCCGCCGCGTCCTTCATGTTCGACAGCACCATCACCTGCGGCAGCGCCGCGTCGGCGGCGGCGGCGACGTTGACTTCCAAGGTGCCGAACCGGGCGCCGAAATCGGCCAGCGCCGCGGCATCCAGGTCCTGACCCGGGAAGCACAACACACCATGGGCGCCGAGGGCGGCGACGATCGTCGCCGTAGCCTCGGCATCAACCCGGCGCGCGAGGTCGATGCCGGTGACGGTGGCGCCGAGGGTCTGGCCGGTGGGCGTGATCTGCATGACGTGTCTCCTGCGCAAGCGCGGCAGTGAAGCGCGGTCCGGCGCCGCGGGGAAGCCCGCTCAAACCGGCACGTGACGGCGCAGGAACCCCACCACGCGATCGTGCTGCGCGGCCAGATGCGCGGGGCCGCGCCAGTCAACAAGCACCTCGACCCCCGGCAGCAGCGCCGCGAGTTCGGTGCTGGTCGCGGCCGGATGCGGGATGTCGGTGCCGGGCAGCAGCATCGTGGGCACCGGACAGGTTCGGGCGAAAGCGCGATCGACGCAGAACACGAAATCGCCGGGCCACATGTTGCGCCCGAACCCGGCCAGCGCCGCCGGGTCCAGATCGGGGCGCGCGGCGATCTGCTCGGCGCTCCATTCCGCGTGGCTTTCCGGGAAATACGCGGGATGTTCGGGATGCCGGCCGATCGGGTTCTGCAGCACCGCACAGCTCACCCGCGCCGGCGCGGCCTGGATCACCTTCAGGCAGAAGCTGCCGCCGATGCACCCGCCCAGCACGGCAAAGCGGTGATGGCCCAGCCGATCCATCAGCGCCAGGTGATCGGCGGCGTAGCTATGCCAGCCGTGATCGGCTTCGATCGCCGTGACCGATGCCCCGGCATTGCGCTGGTCCATCTCGACGGTGGTGAACCCCGCCGCGGCCAGCGCGCGCGGCCAATCCACCCAGGACCGCGGCGGACCGCCGGCCGGCGCCGGCCACATCGCCATGCGCGAGCGTAGCCCGCCGGGGGCAAACAACAGCACGGGAAAGCCCGCGCCATGGGTCTGGTAGTGGATCTCGCCATCGGGGCGGGTCAGGACCGGCATCGCTTCCTCCTGTGATTTGGCCCAGCACGCTGCCGGAGCTGCGGCCTGTCAAGGCGGGCGAGCGGAATCGTTGGCGCTTCGGAGCATAACCTTTTTGAAAGTCCGCGACGCTTATTCCTGATCCGTCATCCAAAGCGCTCGAGAAGGTGTAAGACTCATGCGATTCCGGCAGTCCGTGGTGTTGGGAGCATCGGTGCTTCTGTGGTCGTGCCTGGCGCGCCCGGCATTCGCTTATCCCGCGCTGCCTAATCTGATCAATCTCGATTTCAATACGGTCAACGGAACGTCCCCCAAGGGTACTTTCGCTTCCGTCAATCCGGCCGGATGGACCGGCGGGAGCGGGCTGATCTTCATCGACAGCACGACGCCCGGCCAGCAGGCCGCCGACCAGACCTATCTTCAGACCTACGGCAATCCCACGGGCTCCTATGTCGGCAACTACGTCGAAGCCGATGGCAATCCGCAATATGAAGGCGGATTCAGCTACATGGTGACCGGCTTGACGAAAGGCCAGACCTACACGCTGACCTTCTACCAGGGCGCCAGCGAGCAGGCCGGGTTCGGCCTTATCAATGGTCAGGCGATTCCGACGACGAATCGCTGGATCGTCTCGCTCGGCACCTCGGGGTTAAGCACCACGACCGGCGGCCCGACGGATCCGCTCTACGGGGCGACGGACGTCTATTCCAACGCCGACGTGACCGCGAGCGTCGTGGCCTCGCCGTTGATGTCGGTTGCGTACCAGCAGACCGTGGGATGGCAATATGTCTCGGTCAATCTGACCGCCGACGCCCCGACCGATCTGCTGAGCTTCCTCGCCTGGGGCGACAACGGCAGCACCGTCAACCTGCCGCCGATCGCTTTCCTCACCGGGGTTCAGGCACCGCCCGGCCTCGGCACGCCGGTGCCGGAGCCGTCCAGCCTGGCGCTTTTCGGTGTCGGTCTGCTGGCCCTGGGCGGCGTAAAGCTGCGCCGGCGCAATCGGCCGGCGACACCGGCCTGAATCACCGCCGCGGCGACGTAACCCCGTGCCCCTGTTCCTGCGCGATCACCCGCATCTGGTAGCAGACGCGCTGAGCGTGGCCCGGCTCGCGCTTTGGCTGCTGATCATCGCCGTCATCTTCCTGCCGCTCGAGCGCCTGTTCGCGGTCCGCCGTCGGAAACTTGCTGGCAAGCAGCTCCTTGGCGATCTCGGGTTCTATTTCATCAGCGGACTGGTACCGAACCTGCTGCTCACCGTGCCGCTCGCGCTGGTTGCCTATGTCGCCTATCATTTCGTTCCGTGGCGGCTGCACGCGGCACTTGCCGCCTGGCCGCTGTGGCTGCGCGGCGTGGCCGCGTTCGTGATCGGCGACCTGGGTTTCTACTGGGGCCACCGCTGGAGCCACGAGATCCCGTTGCTGTGGCGCTTCCACGCCGTCCATCACGCACCCGAGCATGTCTATTTCCTGATCAGCGCGCGCGCCCATCCGGTGGATTTCGTGTTCGTCCGCCTGTGCGGGCTGATCCCGATCTACGTGCTCGGCCTGGGTGCCCCGCGAAGCGTCCAGGGCACCATGATCGCCACCGTGGTGATGCTGCTGGTCACGGTGTGGGGGTTCTTCATCCATGCCAATATCCGCTGGCGGCTCGGCCCGCTGGAATGGCTGATCGCCACCCCCGCGTTCCACCACTGGCATCACACGCGCAGCGCGGCGCGCGATCGCAACTACGCCGCGATGCTGCCATGGATGGATCGGCTGTTCGGCACGCATCATCTGCCGCGCGCGCAATGGCCGGCTGCGTACGGGATCGACACCGCGCTGCCGCACTCGGTCACCGGCCAGTTGCTGCATCCATTCCGAATGTCACCAAGGCCGCGCCCGCAAACCGCCGTTATCCCACGCTGATCGCGGCTTCGTTCCGCCGCCCGCCCGTCCCGCCTGTTTGGTCACCGGGGTGAAATCGGCCTAGGCTGCCGTCCATCGACGCATGGGGGAACGGATGGCGCTGAAACGCATGGTGCTCCAGATCGGCATGGGCACCGATATCCGCGGCGCGGACAGCACCAAGGCCGCGATGCGCGCGCTGCGCGATGCGCTGTGGCACAATTCCCTGTCCGTGGCTGCCGCGCTCGGTCAGGACGTGGATGCGATGCGCGTCGCCGTCACCATCGGCGTCCCCCGGCCCGAGACGGTCGATCAGGCGGCGATCCTCGCCGTGCTCCCGCATGGCACCGGCACGGTCCGCGTGGTGCCCGGTGGGCTGGAGGTCGCCAATGACAGCGGCGGCAGCACCCTGATCGCCCAGGCGGCGGCCGAAGTCTTCCTCGACATCGCCTGAAGGACACGCGCATGACCTCGCAACGGGTGATCCTGGAACTCGGCACCGGCAACGATCTTCACGGCGGCGACTACACCAAGGCGGCGCTGCGGGCGGTGGCGGACGCGCTGCATCACAGTTCGCTGGCGCTGATCGGCAGCCTGGGGCTGGATGCGGCGACGATGCTGGTGGACGTGACCATCGGCGTGCAGCGCCCCGAACGGGTGGACGCGGAACGGGTCCGCGCCGCCCTGCCGCACGGGGTGGTCACGGTGCGCGTGGTCCCGGGCGGGCTCGATGTGCCCAGCCCGGATGGGCGCGACCCGGCGGTGATCGCCTCCGCCGCGATCGGCGTGCGTTTCCCGGCCTTGCCGAGCCGATAACGCGTGCCGGGCTCCCGCAAGAAAGGAAGCATCATGCACAACGCCGCCGTATCGTTCGTCACCCGCGACGAGATTTATCTGACCCATGGCGCGCGGGCCCTGACGGTGCGCCTGTTCCTCCCCGACACGCCCGGGCCGCATCCGGCGGTGCTGGCGCTGCATGGCGGGGCCTGGTGCACCGGTATGCCGGACGACTGTCACGGTTTCGCGCACGCCTTCGCCAGCGCCGGGATCGTGGTCGCGGCGCTGGCGTTCCGCCATGCGGCGGACGGTTACCCAACCGCGCTTGCCGATATCAATTACGGCGTGCGCTGGCTGAAGGCCCATGCGGCGGCGCTGGGCATCGGCGCGGTCGGGATCGCGGGGCAATCCAGCGGCGGGCATCTCGCCATGCTGGCCGCGATGCGGCCGGAAGACCCGCGCTACGCCGCGCTTCCGTCCCCGTCCGCCTGGCCGGCGGCGGATGCGCGGGTGGCCGCGGTGGCGATGCTGTGGCCGGTGATCAACCCGTTGTCGCGCTACCGCCACGCGCGGCGCGCGCGCGCCGCCGGCGCCGCCTGGGTGGGCGACATCCCGGAGCGGCAGGATCTGTTCTGGCAGACCGAAGCGGCGATGGCGGAGGGCAACCCGCTGCTGGCGCTGGAACGCGGCGAGAAGCTGGCGCTGCCCCCGGCGCTATGGCTGCAAGGCCGTCCCGACCCGGCGCATGACTACCGCGACCCCGAGGCGGATTTCGATGGGCCGGAGCCGGATCGCTTCGCCGCGCGCTACCGCGCCGCGGGCGGAGCGCTGACGCTGCTGACCACCGGGCCGGCGGAGCGCACCGACGCGGCCACGCTGGCCCAGGTCGCGGCGTTCCTGCGCGCGCGGCTGGGGTAGGGGCAGCGCCAGATTTTCTGCCCCGTCACGCGAGATTTACACGCATAGGTTGTAGTGAATTTCACCTGGTGAAATTCGCTTTTCGGCTCGGCCGCGGTGCATAACTTCATCCCCTGCCTGTTGATAAGTTGCATGAGCAAGCGGCGTTAACCGATTCCCTGGACTCGCTTATTCCATCTGCGTCCTTGCCGGTTTTGCACGCTCCCGGAGCAGCATCCGCCGGCGCCGTGCCGGCACCCGGCCACGGGGAAATCCGCCGCTATGCGGGAATCTTGCGCCGGCGCGACGCAATCTCGTTGAGTGGGGCGCATCCCCTGGTATGGAATACACCCATAGGTTGTAGCCCCGGCAAAAGGGGCAGGGAGAATTCCGCCGTGGCCAAGGGAAAACAGCTCGACAAACTCGTCCGCGACCGCCTGCGGGAGTGGCCGCAATGCCCGCCCGGGTTGCAACGGCGCCTGCGCGATGGGGGCGCCTGGCTACGCGGCCGACCTGCTGAGGCGCTGGGTGCCTGCCACCCGTTCCTCAAGCTGCCGGGCAGCGCGCGGCTGCGCACCCTGCCCGACGGGCTGTGGCTGAATTTCGCCGGTACCCCTGTGGATGCCTATGTGGATATCTTCGCCATCGAGGCCTGCGGGTCGCTGCAGAACCTGCTGGACAAGCGCTCGCGCTTCGCCCCCAGCACCCACTCGCTGCTGGCGGTCTGCCCGGTGCCCTGGTTGCTGGCCGCGGTGGCGGAACAGGACCCCACGCCGCGCTGGCAGGCCACCGGCGTGATCCGCCACGAACCGGTGCTGCCGCTGACCCTGCCGGTGCGCGACCTGCGCGTACTGTATGCGCTGAAACAGCCGCATTACGAGGGCTTCGCCCGCCATCAGCTGCCGCACGCCCATGAGTTCTTCATGCCGATGGACCGGCTGACGGCGCGCGACGCGGCGGCGGACCCGGAGGTGCGGGCGATGTTGGCGCATGCCACGGCGGCGGCGAATTTCCTGGCGCCGATGGAAGCGGGGTAGCGAGTGCGGGCGCTCGACCCGCGAGCGGCCGGGATCAGCCCGGATCAAAATGTGACGTTGGTTCCGGCGCCGGGGGACGCGGGGCGGGTTCCACGCCCCCGAACGAGGCAAGGCGGCGCCGGCTTTCCGTAAGCAAATCAGGGGCCGGGAGCGGCGCGTCCGCGAGAGCG
>DAHWDR010000201.1:0-9643 GCA_027330745.1 Acetobacteraceae bacterium
CATGTCCGCCAGCGAGATCGCGTGCAGGGCGGTTTCGATCGCGGCATTCACCGGGTCCCACCGCCCGCGCACCGGGCAGAGCGTCTCGGTCGAGCACGCGCCCTCCGCGCCATCGACGCAGGCGGCGAGCGCGATCGGGCCGTCGATGGCGGCGATCACCTCGGCGACCGCGATGGCGGCCAGCGAACGGGTCAGACGATAGCCGCCGCGGGCACCGCGCTGGGAGACCACCAGCCCCGCGCCGGCGAGCAATTTCAGCACCTTAGCGACGGTGGGTTCGGGAATGCCGGTGGCGGCGGCGATGCCGGGGGAGGTCTGCATCGCCCCCGCGGCCTCGGCCCGGGCCAGGCGGACCAGAACCACCACGGCATAGTCGGTGAGCTTGGAGAGCCGGAGCATCGGGCGACCTGAGGTGGAGCAATCGGGACCGGTTGGGTCCTGATTGGGGAAATGGCCCAGCCCCCCGGGCCCGTCAAGGGGGTGCCGGCGCGGCGCGCGGGAGTCCGCCCGTATCGCCTTGCGCCGGCGGGACGCGGCGTGCGAAGGTTTCAGCATCGATTTCGCCAAGCGGGGGCCCCCTTGACCGAGCAAAACGCGGCGCCGGATTCCGGCGCTTGTCCGACCGGACTGCAACTGACCCCGTTCGACCCCGAGTTCCGCGAATGCCCCTATGCGGTCCTGGCGAAGCTGCGCGCGGCCGAGCCGGTGCACAAGGACCGCCAGTTCGACCGCGTGGTCCTGACCCGCCGCGCCGATATCGAGGCGGTGCTGGCCGATCGCTCGCTGGCCGCGGACCCGCGCAAATCCCGCCCCGGCTCGTTCGTGCGCATGGCGCAGGTGGTGGACGAAACCTACGAGCCGATGCTGCTCAACACCGACGATCCCGAGCATAAGCGGATGCGCAGCCTGGTCGCGCAGGCCTTCAACCTGCGCGCGGTGGAAGCGATGCGGCCGCGGATCGCCGCCGTCGCCGGGGAGCTGCTGGACGCGCTGGACGGGCAGCCCAGCTTCGACCTGATCGAGGCATTCGCCGGCCCGCTGCCGACCATCGTGATCGCCGAGCTACTCGGCGTCGATCCGTCCGAGCAGAAGGATTTCAAGCGCTGGTCGGACGCGCTGGTGATGTGCCTGAACCCGCGCCGCACGCCCGAACAGAATGCCGGGCTGCTCTGGAGCCGGGAGAATCTCGGCCGTTTCTTCCGCCGCATCATCGCCGAGCGGCGCGCGCAGCGCGGCACCGACCTGATCAGCGCGCTGGTCGCGGCCGAGGAAAACAATGAGGTGCTGACCGAGCAGGAGATCGTCAATACCGCCAATCTGCTGCTGGCCGCCGGCAACGTCACCACCACCGACCTGCTCGGCAACGCGGCGCTGTCGCTGCTGCGCCATCCCGAGCAGGCGGCCAAGCTGCGGGCGCGCCCCGAGCTTGCGCGCAACGCCATCGAGGAAGTGCTGCGCTACGACCCGCCGGTGATCTCCACCCTGCGCATCGCCCCGACCGCGCGCGAGATCGGCGGGGTGACGGTGGAGGCGGGGCAGACGATCGATTTCGTGATCCTCGGCGCCGGGCACGACCCGGCGGTGCACGCCGACCCGGAGCGGTTCGATATCGAGCGGGCCGACACCACCCATTCGGCGTTCGGCGGCGGGGCGCATTACTGCCTGGGCGCGCCGCTGGCCCGCGCCGAGGCGCAGGTGGCGATCCCGCTGCTGCTGACCCGCTTCCCCCGGCTGCGGCTGGACCCGGACCGGCCGGTGGAACACAAGGTCGCGCCGCCGTTCAACGGGCCGAAGGAATTATGGGTGCGGACGGACTGACGGGCCGCGGCGGCGGGCGGGCGGTGCTATGATGGAGGCCGAATCGCATCACAGGCCGCGCCGATGACCGCCATCGCCACCCAGGACGAGATCAAGGTCAGCTTCGACCTGCTGACCGAAAACCCGGTCTATAAGCCGTTCCGCTACCCGTGGGCGCATGAAGCCTGGCTGATCCAGCAGCGCATCCATTGGCTGCCCGAGGAAGTCCCGCTCGCCGATGACGTGAAGGACTGGCACCGCAACCTGACCGGGGCCGAGCGCAACCTGCTGACGCAGATTTTCCGCTTCTTCACGCAGGCCGACGTGGAAGTGAACAATTGCTACATGAAGCACTACAGTCAGGTGTTCAAACCGACCGAAGTGCTGATGATGCTGTCGGCGTTCTCCAACACCGAGACGATCCATATCGCCGCCTATTCCTACCTGCTCGACACGATCGGCATGCCCGAGATCGAGTACCAGGCCTTCCTGCGCTACAAGGAGATGAAGGACAAATACGATTTCATGCAGGGTTTCTCGGTCGGCAACCGCACCGAGATCGCGCGCACCCTGGCCGCGTTCGGGGCGTTCACCGAGGGGCTGCAGCTGTTCGCCTCGTTCGCGATCCTGCTCAATTTCCCGCGCTTCGGGAAGATGAAGGGGATGGGCCAGATCATCTCCTGGTCGGTGCGCGACGAGACCCTGCACTGCAACTCGATCATCCGCCTGTTCCGCACCTTCGTGGGCGAAAATCCGGAAATCTGGACCGAGGAGTTTCGCCGCGATCTCTATGTGACCTGCGCCACCATCGTCGATCACGAGGACGCCTTCATCGATCTGGCGTTCGGGCATGGCGCCGTGGAGGGACTGACCGCGGCGGAGGTGAAATCCTATATCCGCTACATCGCCGACCGCCGCCTGACGCAGTTGGGGTTGCAGCCGCTGTATCGCCTCGACCGCAACCCGCTGCCATGGCTGGACGAGATGCTGAACGCGGTGGAGCATGCGAATTTTTTCGAGAATCGGTCCACGGAATATAGCCGCGCCTCAACCGGTGGGACGTGGGAAGAAGCCTTTGCCGATCCGATGCGGGAAGCGGCCGGGGCCGCGGATTAATGCGGGCTTTCCCCTTGCCGATTCGGGGGCGCGCGCCCTAGTGTCCTGGGCCGGCTCGGTGGCGGCGGAAGCCGCGCGGGACCCGTAAATCCCCGCCGGCGTCGTATCCGACTCGCGCCGCTGCTTGCCCGTTGTCGCAATTTATGGTCTGTGGTGGTAATCAGTTACGAATCCCGGAATGATCGGATCGCATGATCGGATCGCTTGATCGGACCGGGCGCCAGGATAGGGGAATGACTTGAGCCAGACCGAAGACCCAGTCCTCCGCGAGTCCGCGGGCACCCAGGTGGCGCCGCAGCGCTATACCCGTCGCTTGTCCGACAAGGTGCTGGTCGCGTTCCATCACGCCTGCGACCAAGGCGATTTCGAGGTCGCCGAGCATCTGTTGCACGTGCTCGAGATGATGCTGACCCGCCGCCCGCTGACCCCGGACGGCACCCGCCGGCGCAACATGGAAAGCCTGGTCGCCGCGCATGAGCGGCTGTGGCATCTGCGCCATCCGGACGCGCCGCAGATCTAACCGAACACCCGCCGCCCCGCCTTCCAGGTCCCCAGCACCCGGCCCTCCAGCGGCCGCCCGTCGAACGGCGTGTTCTGCGCCTTCCCCGGCAGCGCGCCGGCTTCCACGCGCCAGGCCCGCTCCGGGTGGAACAGGCACAGATCCGCCGGCATCCCGCGCGCGAGCCGCCCCGCTGCCAGCCCCAGCAGCGCCGCCGGGCGCGATGTCAGCAGCGCGATCGCGGTCGTCAAAGCCAGGCCGGACCCGTGCACCTGCGCCAAGGTCACGCCCAAAAGCGTCGCCAGCCCAGCGCCGCCGGGCGCGGCCTGCGCGAAGGGCAGGCGCTTGTCGTCGGCATCGCGCGGCTGGTGGTCGGACACGATCGCATCGATGGTCCCGTCCGCCAGCGCCGCCGCCACCGCCAGCCGGTCCGACTCGGTGCGCAGCGGCGGGGACAGCTTGGCGTAGGTGCGGAAATCGCCGATCGCGGTCTCGTTCAGGTCGAAATACGGGGGCGCGGTGTCGCAGGTCACGCCAAGCCCGTCCTGCTTGGCGCGGCGGATCAGCTCCAGCGCCTCGGCGGTGGAGACATGGGCGAAATGCACCGCGCCGCCGGTCAGTGCCGCCAGGCGGATATCGCGGGCAACCTGGATTGCCTCCGCCGCGGCGGGGATGCCGGGCAGGCCGAGCCGCGTGGCCAGCGCGCCGGACGTCGCCGCGCCGCCGGCGGCGAGGCTGGGTTCCTCGGGGTGCTGGACGATGCGCAGGCCGAACCCGGCGGCATAGGCCAGCGCCGTGCGCATCAGCTGCGCCGGCCCGATCGTGCGCGCGCCGTCGGTGAACGCAACCGCGCCGGCCTCGGCCAACAGACCAAGCTCGGCCAGGCTCTCGCCGCGGCAGCCGCTGGTGACGGCGCCATAGGGCAGGATGGTCAGGCTGCCGGTTTCTTCGCCCCGCGCGCGCAGCAGGCGGACCAGGGCCGGATCGTCGGTCGCCGGCGAGGTGTCGGGGAGTGCCGCCAGCGTGGTGATCCCGCCGGCGGCGGCGGCGATCGCGGCCGACGCGATGGTCTCGCGGTATTCGGCGCCCGGTTCGCCGAGTGCCGCGCGCAGATCGATCAGCCCGGGACAGAGAATACTCCCCGGCTCGGCGGTGACGGTCAGGGCGCCCTCGGGCGCGGTGACCCCGGGGCCCAGCTCGGCGATGCGGCCGTCGCGGATCAGCAGGGCGCCGGGCCGATCCAGGCCGGAGGCCGGGTCCAGCAGACGCGCGCCCGCGATCAGGACGTCACGCTCCGCCATGGACCGCTCAGCCATTGGCGCCGCCGCGCGCGAGCATGTCGAGCACCGCCATCCGCACCGCGACCCCCATCTCCACCTGCTCGCGGATCACCGAGCGCAGCGGGTCGTCGGCGACCGCGCTGTCGATTTCGACGCCGCGATTCATCGGCCCGGGATGCATCACCAGCGCGCCTGGTTTCGCATAGGCCAGTTTGGCGGCATCCAGCCCCCAGAAGCGGAAAAACTCGCGTGCCGAGGGCACCAGGCTGTTGGCGCCTTCCATGCGTTCGCGCTGCAGGCGCAGCATCATCACGATATCGGCCCCGGCCAGGCCGGTCGCCATGTCGTGGTACAGTTCCACGCCAAAATCGGTGATCGCGGCGGGAATCAGGGTGGGCGGGCCGATCACGCGCACGCGGCTGCCCATCGTGGTCAGCAGGTGGATGTTGGAGCGCGCGACGCGGGAATGGGCGATATCGCCGCAGATGGCGACCGTCAGCCCCTCCAGCCGGCCCATGCGGCGGCGGATGGTCAGCGCGTCCAGCAGCGCCTGGGTCGGGTGTTCGTGGGTGCCGTCGCCGGCGTTGATGACCGCGGCTTCGACCTTCTGCGCCAGCAGGTTGGGCGCGCCGGACTGGCCATGACGCACCACCAGCAGATCGCATTGCATCGCGTTCAGGGTGGCGGCGGTATCCAGCAGCGTCTCGCCCTTGTTCACCGAGGAGGTGGCGACGGACATGTTGATCACGTCCGCGCCCAGCCGCTTGCCGGCGAGTTCGAAGCTGGTGCGGGTGCGGGTACTGTCCTCGAAGAACAGGTTGATCAGGGTGCGTCCGCGCAGCAGATCCCGCTGCGTCTTGCCGGAGCGGTTGAGCAGCACGTAACTCTCGGCCAGGTCCAGGAGCTGGCCGATCTGCGGAGGGTGCAGACCCTCGATGGCGAGGAGGTGGCGGAGAGGCACGGCGGCGTTGTCGCGGCTGGGGGGCGGGGCGTCAACCGCCCCGCCCGTTATTCCCCCGCCCGTCCGCTATGCCGCCGGCACCAGGCGCAGCCCGGCGCCCGTGCCGCGGATCTCCGCCTCCTCGAACGCGGCCGCTGCAATCGCGCGGTCGAGCGCGGCGCGCAGCGCCCGGGCCGACTCCAAGGTCAGTTCCACCCCCGCCCGCGCGCCGGGGTCCAGCGCCGTGTTGATGAAATCGAGCGTGATCACGTCGCCGAGCGGCGCGTGGCGGGCGTGGTCATAGGCGACCACGGCGGTGGTCAGCGGGAACCAATCGTCGCCGCGCTTGGCCATGCCGTCCGCGCGCGCGATCTCGATGATGGAGGTGCACATCGCCGCGCCCTCCCTCACGTCGCCAGATGCTTGCCGAGGAAGGCGAAGGTTTTGCTCCACCCGTCCATCGCCTGTTCCGGCCGATACAGCGGGCGGTGCCAGTAGAAGAAGCCGTGGCCGGCGCCGTCGTAGCGGTGGAACTCGTGGGATTTGCCGTGTTTCTTCAGTTCGGCCTCGTGCTGGTTCACCTGCTCGGGGCTGGGGGCGCGGTCGTCGTTGCCGAACAGGCCCAGCAGTGGGCAGCAGAGATCCTTCGTCATGTCGATCGGCGCGACCGGGGTCTTGGCGTTCAGCTCCTCCTTGCCCATCACCACGCGCCCGCCCCACAGCTCCACGCAGGCATCCACGTCCTTGCGCTGGCAGGCATAGATGAAAGCGTGCCGCCCGCCCGAGCACGAGCCGAACAGCCCGACCTTGCCGTTATGGCCGGGCTGGGCGCGCATCCAGCTCACCGCGGCCGCGGTGTCGCCCACCATCTGCGCGTCCGCGATGCCGCCCTCGGCGCGGACCTTGGCGGCGACGTCGTCGGGATTGGCCTCGCTGCCGCCTTCGCGCTGATACAGATTGGCGCAGATCGCGAGGTAGCCGTGATGGGCGAAGCGGCGGGTGGTTTCGATATAAAGCTC
The DNA here is from genome assembly GCA_027330745.1 of Acetobacteraceae bacterium. Taxonomy (GTDB): domain Bacteria; phylum Pseudomonadota; class Alphaproteobacteria; order Acetobacterales; family Acetobacteraceae; genus JAJZVS01. Next base: position 6,652 of record DAHWDR010000201.1, read on the forward strand.
GGACCAGCCCGGCAGGTGGTGGATCAGCACGACGCCGGGGAAGGGGCCGGGACCGGCGGGGCGGGCGACATAGGCGGTGATCGGGGCGGCGTCGGCGCCGCGGATGGTGACGTTCTCGCAAGTCATGCCGCGATAGAAGGACATTGTCGTGCCTCCATGTTTGTTGTGATCGGCTCCCTGGGGCGGTCTGGCCACCTTCGGATTCAGTATTCGGTGATCCCGGGAAATGTGCAACCGGGCACGCGGAGCAGCGGCGCCCCGCCCGCTCGCCGGGCCGGCGCCGTCAGGGCGGTTCATAGTCCAGCACGCGGCGCAGCCAGGCCGCGCGCGCGCGGCCCTGTTCGCGCGCGGCGGTTGTGCCCAGCGTCGCCGCGGTTTCCGCGCGCTGCCGGTCCGGCGCGTCACGGACACGCATCAGGTCCAGGATTTTATCGGAGCTTTGTCGGTAGGCGGTCAGCTCCGGCCCGGTCCAGGGCCGATCCCGTTCGTCCTGCAGCGCCGCCGCGAAAGGATTGGGACTGGTGGCGGCCCCGTTGGCGGCGACCGCGTCCGGGCCGATCGCGTCGATCACGGCCGTGCCATCGCGCCGCGCGATGCGCAGCCGCGCGACCAGCCCCGAGCCGCTTAGTGCCGCCAGCGCGACCGGCAGCCCGTCATAGGCGGCGCGCTGATACGCCTCCGGCACGGTGCGCGGCAGCGGGCGCTGCGCCTCCGGGCCGGTCCAGGTCGCCGCGGCGGCAGCGGAGGTTTCGAACCGTTCCCGCACTCCCTGCGCGCTGATCTCCAGCGGCACGGCGACGGCGTGGACCTCCACTGCATAGCCCGTGGCGGTTGCCTGACGGGCCATCTCCACCGCCCACGCGGCGTCGCGCAGCGTGCCGTCCACGATCACGTTCACGCCGCGCGCCAGCGCCGCCGCGCGCAGCTCATCGGCCCATTGCGCCGCGTCCGGATGGACCCGCGAGGCGGCGTGGTCGGGGTCCGCGGCCACCAACGCAACATAGTCCGGATGATACTCCCGCAATTCGTCGGGATCGATCAGCAGCGGCTTCGCATCCCCGAGCGACTGTTCGATCGCGCGGCGCAACCCGGTCTTGCCGGCCCCCGGCTGGCCGCCGAGCAGAAAGCAGCGCGGCGCCGCCGCCGGCGCCAGGCGCGACAGCCGATCGGCCAGGATTCGTTGCAGGATCGCGGCATGGCGATCCGGCCTCAGCCGATCGGACGCCGCGCCTGGGTCAGAGGGCATCTCGCGCCGCGGCCAGGGCGGTGAGGTCGGCCTCCAGCGCCGCCACGCGCACGGCATCGCCGGCCGCTTCCGCGGCATAGAGCGCGGCACGCAGCCGCGCGAGCTGCCCGGTCAGCAGGTCACGCCGGGTGGTGATCTCCTCCAGCTCCGCCGCGCGCCGGGCACGCGCGGCGGGATCGGCCGGAATCGCGGCATCGATATCGGTCGGAACATAGCCCCCGCCCGTCGTGTCCCCGCTTGGCGTGTCCCCGCTTGGCGTGTCCCCGGCCATCGGTGGCTAGGCGCCTTCGCGCACGACCGGATTGCGCAGCACGCCGATGCCGGAGATTTCCACCTCGCACATATCGCCGTGCTTCATGTCGGCGCATTCGCCCTCGGTGCCCATCCACACCACGTCGCCGGGATGGAGCGTGACGTATCGGGTCATCGCCACCAGGAAATCGACCACGCCGAACACCATGTGGTTGGTCGGGAAGGCGATGATCTCGCGCCCGTTCAGCCGCACCTTGGTGACCAGATCGTCCAGTTTGACGTCGGTCTCGATCCACGGTCCCATCGGTTTGAACGTGTCGGTGTTCTTCGAGCGATACATGGTGCGGTCGGATTTCTGCCAGCTGCGTTCCGACACGTCGTTGCCGATAGTGTAGCCCAGCACCGCCTCCAGCGCGTTGTCGCGCGTCAGATGCTTGCATTGCTTGCCGATCACCGCGACCAGCTCGCCCTCGTACTGCACTTTGTCGGTGGCATCGGCGGGCACGACGATGGTTTCGCCCTGCGCGATCAGCGCGTTGTTGGCGCGGTAGCCGATCTCGGGCCGTTCCGGCAGGTTGGGCGGCTGGCCGATGCGGGCGGCGACGGCGCGGACATGCTCGGCGTAGTTCATGCCGCAGGCGTAGAAGGTGGGCGGAACCACCGGGATCAGCAGTTTTGCGTCCGCCAGCGGCACGCGCGCGGCGGTGCGTTCCCAGGTGGCGAAGGGGGAACCACGCACGGGGATCAGCGTCTCGCCTTCGACGATGGCATAGGTGGGGGTGTGGTCGTGGTCGATCCGGGCCCAGCGCATGGGGGTCTCCTCCTTGGGTGTGACGGGGGGTTTGGCGGGACGCTAGCAGCCGGACGCAGAGGCGGAAAGCGCGAGCCGGGTCGCGGCGGCGATCAACCTCCGGGTGCCGAACCAACCCCAATAGATGCGATGGTGCCGGATCAGCCCGGCGGCGGTCGCGATCACCTCGACGATATCCACCTGCGCGCCGTCCGGCGTGGCGCGCGGGTATTCCCACACCAGCATCTCGCCGGCGCTGAGATAGCGTCCGTCGCGCCACCAGCGCACCAGCGCCTCGGGCCGCCTGCGCGCGCCCTCGGTGAAGAAGCGGGTCAGTTCGTCATGCCCGCGCAGCACGCCATCGGGTTTGTCATCCAGGATCGCGGGCACCAGCGGGCTTTCCAGCACCGCGTCGGCCGCGTACAGCGCCAGCAGCGCCGGCGTGTCGCGCGCCCGCGCGGCGCGATGCCACTCGGCGAAGATATGGGCGTGGGTTTCGTGTTGATCGGACATCGCGGCGCTCCTGTTGGCAGGCACCGCGTGTAGCCGCTTGACCCCGACGGATGGTTCCGAAATGGTGGAACCATGGAATCCGAGCCAGACATCGCCAGCCCGGCCGCCCTGATCGGCGATCCCGCCCGCGCCGCCATGCTGACCGCGCTGGCGGACGGCACCGCGCGACCGGCCGGGGAACTCGCCGAGAT
>DAHWDR010000213.1:0-6090 GCA_027330745.1 Acetobacteraceae bacterium
GCCCAGCGCGCGATGCGGAAATGATTGCGTGGTTGCCATGGATGTTGCGCCTTCTCCCTGTGGCAGCGCGCGCCGGTCCGGCGCGGCACCGATCCCCGTGGTGGTAGCGGAAACCGCGCGAACTGGGTAGGCGCGTGTCCCGGTGTGGGCGTGCGGGCAGGTGCCGACTTCCACACCGAGGCGCGTGTGTCAGCCTGAATGCCACCCGCGGCGCTGGCTCAGCCATTGCCGCAGGGCAAGCAGCACCGGGGCGGGCACCGCCAGTTGGCGTTCGGCGGTCAGCGCGGCCGGCCCCACCAGCGGGCGCACGCCATCGGCCGACAAGGCGGCCGTCAGGCCCGGGTCGCCCATCGCCGCCCCCGCTGCCCCGCGCCACAGCGAGATCAGCGCCGCCGGCGTGAGCGAGGGCAGCGTGGTCGCAAACACCAGTTGCGCCGCCAGCGCCGAAGCCCGCCAGGCCGCGAACAACCCGCCCTGATCCTGCACGCTGAGCGCACCCAGATGCGGCAACGACGGGAACATCGGATCGCGCTGCAACTGCCCGCCGACATCCGACATCCCGAAACTGGCCAGCGGCTTCAGCCCCGCCCGCTCCAGCCGCGCAACCCGCGCCGCCACCCCGGGGCCGGTCAACAGGATCACATCGACGGCGCCGCGCCGCAGCGCCGCCTCGGCCGCGGCGCGTGGCAGACCGAACACCGGAAGCGGCGGCGCGCCGAGCAGATGCACCGCGAGCAGCGCGGCCAGATCCGGGCCGGGCAAGCGATCGACGGCGACCCGTACTGCAAGGCCGGCGCGCAGCCGCGCCAGCGGCACCCGGGTCATCAGCACGCCGGGCGCCTCGGCCGCCAGCACCGGGACCCAGGTGCCGACATCGAAGCGCGCCCGCTTGTCGCCCACCAGCCAGGCCTGGATCGCGGCGCCCGGTGTGAACAGCAGCCGCGAGCCGTCGGGCGCCGGAGCGGCGGCGAAGCGGTTGGCGGCGGTCACCCCGTCCAGCCCGCCCACGCTGTCGAGCGCGATCCGGCTGCCGGGCGGAAGTCCGCGCGTCAGCGCCGGGGCGACCAACCCTGCCCAGCGCTGGGTCGCCCCCCCCGGCGGGCCGCCGATCAGCAACGTGGCGCCATGCGGCAGCGCCGGATGCGGCTGGGCCACGCCTGACAGGGGCTTGAGACGCACCGCGGCAGGCGCAAGCAACCTCGCGCCCAGGCCGCCCGAGAGCGGCAGGCTGGCGCAGTAGCCCAGAATCCGGCGACGTCCGGGAACAGGGACGGCTTGCGCCGCCGGCGGCAAGAGCGGGTCGGTCATGCATCGGCCTTTCCGCCTGGGGCCGGCGTAGCCGCCGGTTCCCAGGATTTCCTTAGCGTGGCGGAGGCTGGTGTCAAACCTATGGCGGACCGGGAGCGTGTCGGTCGGGGTCACATCCCCAGATAGAATTTCCGGATCAGCGCGTTGTTGTTGAGCTCGTCGGCGGACGCGCCCTCGAACGCAATCTGGCCGTGCACGATCACGTAGCCGCGATCGGCGATGCGGATCGCCTGGGTGAAATTCTGCTCCGCCATCAGCACCGTGAGCTGGTAGCCTTCCTTCAGCTCCTTGATCTTGTCGATGGTCCGCCGCACCAGGGCCGGCGCTAGGCCCACCGAGGGTTCGTCGATCAGCAGGATTTTCGGAGCCGACATCAGCGCCCGCCCCAGCGCCAGCATCTGCTGCTCGCCCCCGCTCATGGACCCGGCAAGCTGGCCGCTGCGTTCGCGCAGCCGGGGGAAGGTCTCCAGGCAAAACTCGAGGTTGCGTGCGATCTGGCTCCGCGCCGCGCCGCGGAACGCGCCCAGCATTAGATTCTCGGTCACCGAAAGCCGGGGGAACAGCCGGCGTCCCTCGGGGACGAAGGCGATGCCCAGATCGACGATCGCCTCGGTCGCACGGCCGACCAGCTCGTGGCGCGCGCCGTCGATCTCCGCGGTGATCGAGCCGGCAGACGGGCGCACCAGGCCCATCACGCATTTCATCAGCGTGCTTTTGCCGTTGCCGTTGGTGCCGAGCAGCGCCACCGTGACACCGGCGGGCACCGAGACCGAGACGTCGTGCAACACCTGCACCGCGCCGTAGCCGGCGGTGATGCCAGCGATGGTAAGGCTACTCGCCAAGATACGCGCGCTCCACCTCGGGGTTGCGGATCACCTCGTCAGGGACACCGTCGGCGATCTTGCGGCCCGCCACCAGCACCACCAGCCGCTGGCTGAAGCCCATCACGGCGCGCATGATGTGTTCGATCATGATGATCGTCACGCCGCGGTCGTTCAGCGCAATCAGCAGCGCCAGGATGTCGTCCACTTCCTGATGCGACAGGCCGGCCATCGCCTCATCCGCGATCAGCAGCTTCGGTTCGGCGGCCAGGGCGCGGGCCAGTTCCAGCTTGCGCATCTCGACCTGAGTGAGGCCCGCGGGCATCTCGTGGTGGCGCCCCGCCAGGCCGACCAGGGTCAGCAGCTCCTCGCAGCGCGCCGCCACATCGACCCGGCCCTGGCCGCGGGCATGGACCACGTATTCGATCGGGATGCGCAGGTTTTCCGCCACCGTCAGGCTGTGGAACGGGCGTGGCAGCTGGAAGCTGCGGGCGAGACCGAGCCGGGTGCGCCGATGCGCGGCCATCCCGTCCAGCACGTGGCCGGCGAAGCGGACCTGTCCGGTGTCGTTGCGCAGCGTGCCCGACAGGCAGTTCACCAGCGTGCTTTTGCCCGAACCGTTCGGGCCGATCAGGCCGACGCGCTCGCCCGGGGCTACCGACAGTGCGATCCCCTCCAGCGCCACGAAACCGCCGAAGCGCTTGCCGAGATCGGTGACGTCCAGCAGCGCCCCGCTCATGTTATGCGCCCCTTGGTCATGCGCTCCTTGGTCCCGCGCCCCTTGCGCCGCCGGCCGGCGCCGATGCCGAACCAGCCGATGATCCCGCGCGGCGCGATGATGATGAAACCGACCAGCATCAGACCCACGATCAACAAATTGACGGCCGAAGAGATTGTCACGGTCGCCACCTGCTGCAACGTCGCCAGCAGCAGCGCGCCGATCAGCGGCCCGGGCCAGGCCGCGGTGCCGCCGATCAGCGGCATGGCGATCGTGTTCACCGCGTAAGACAGGCTGAACGCAGATGGCGGGTCCAGATACGTGACGTAGAACGGCAGCGGTGCGCCCGCCATTCCCATGAACGCGCCGGACACTGCGGTGGCGATCAGCTTGAGGCGGAGCGTGGGCACGCCGGCGGCTTCGGCCGCCAGTTCGTCGTCGCGGATCGCGGCGAAGCCGTCGCCCAGGCGCGAACGTTCGATCGCGCGCGCGGTCGCTACCACGATCACCGACAAGCCCAGCATCAGCAGGAACAAGTAGCGGATGTAGTCGATGCCGAACCAGGGCGTGACCATCGGCCGGATCACGAACGCCCCGGCCGAGCCACCGACGAAATCCCAGTTCACGATGAATGTCTGCGCCACCACCGCCATCGCCAGGGTGGCGATGGAGAAGAACACGCCGCGCAACCGCAACGTCAGATATCCCATCCCCAGACCCAGCACGCCGGAGATCACGCCGCCGGCCAGCATCACCACCGGCAGCGGCAGCGGCGCCAGCTTCTCCAGCGCCACGGTGACGTAGGCGGCCAGCGCAAAGAATCCGGCGACGCCGAAATTCACATATCCCGTGTAGCCGCCCAGCATGTTCCACGCCGTCGCCAGCACGACATATTGCAGCACCACGTAGCCCGCGAAGAACACGTAGCCGTTATTGGTGGCCTCCGCCGCCAGATAGACCAGCGCGGCCACCGCCGTCGCCGCCGCCAGGAACCACCCGCCCCGCATCGCTCAGCGCCCGAACATGCCGGACGGCTTCACCGCCAGCGCCAGCAGCAGAAATCCGAACGCGACCGCCGGCGACCAGGACGGGCCGTAGAACGTCGCGGTCAGACTTTCCATGATCCCGAGCAGCATCGCCGCAACCACGGTGCCGGCGAAACTGCCGAGCCCGCCCAGCACGGCGATGGCGAACACCCGGCCGATATAATCCCGCCCGATCGAAGGCTCCACCGGCTGAATCACGATCAGGATCGCGCCCCCCACCGACGCCGTGGCGATCGACAGCGCGAAGGCGATGCGCTTGATGCGCACCGGATCGGCGCCCATCAGCCGCAGCGCCTCGGCATCCTGCGCCACCGCCAGGATGGCGCGGCCGATGAAGCTGCGCGACAGGTACAGCCACAACCCACCCACCATCGCCAGCGAGACCCCGCACGGCACCAGCAGCCGCAGCGGGAACTCCAGTGCCCCCAGATGCAGGCTGGGGCCGATATACGGGGCGCGGACCAGACGATAATCGACGCCGAACACCAGGATCAGCACAACCTCGGTGATGAACAGCAGGCCGAAGAAGAACGCCAGGCCGCGCAGGCTGGCATCGCCCCGGCGTTCGAACGCCAGGTAATAAATTTGATAGATCCCCGCACCCAGCGCGTAGAACGCCGGCAACAGCACCACGCTGGCCACGATCGGGTCCACGCCGAACCGCGCGTTGGCGTACCAGGCGCCGTAGGAGCCCAGGATGATGAAGGCAGGGTGTGCGATATTAGCGATGTCCAGCATCCCGAACGAGATCGAAATGCCGATTGTCACCGCGGCATAGAATCCCCCGAGCAGCAAGCCCGAAACAATGGCGTTGCCGAACAAACCGAGCGACAGATCCACGCCGCCTCCTCCCCTTCGTGCCGGCGGCCGTTGCCCGGCGCCTCTGCATACCACGTAACATCGCCGCTCTCGCCGCGATAGGGGGCGCGGGGATGCACCGGACGCGCGCGGGATGTGCTATACAGATCGGCGATCGCTGTCGCCTGTTTACGTCGTTGTGGAGCCATTCGCCCTCATGTCCGATGCCGCCCTGGCGCCGTTGCTTGCTGGTTTCGCCGCCGCCAGGGTGGTGGTGATCGGCGACGTGATTCTGGATCGGTATGTCGCGGGGGAAGCCGCGCGGCTGTCGCCGGAGGCGCCGATCCCGGTGTTGCGGCCCGCGACGCGCCATGCCGTGCTGGGGGGGGCCGCGAATGTGGCCGCCAACATCGCCGCCCTGGGGGCCTCGGTCTGCTTGATCGGTCTGGTCGGGCCGGATCCTGGCGCGGCCGAACTGCGCCGGCTGCTGGCCGCGCGTCCGGCGATCCGTCCCACGCTGATCGAGCGCCCGGAGCGCATCACTACGGTGAAGACCCGCTTCCTGTCGGGCGCGTATCAGCTGCTGCGGCTGGACGAGGAGCAATCCGACCCGCCTTCCCCCGCCGCCGCCGCCGCGTTGTGCGCCGCGCTCGATGCGGCGCTGGCCGATGCCGCCCAGCACGCCGTTGGCGTCGTCGTGCTGTCCGATTACGCCAAGGGCGTGCTGGGCGGCGGCGTCCTGGAGCACGCCCTGGCCAGCGCCGCCGCGCGCGGGTGCAAGGTGGTGGCCGATCCGAAGCGGGCGGATTTCGGCGCCTATCGTGGCGTCTTCGTATTGACCCCGAATGAGGCCGAGCTGCGCGCCGCCACCGGCCGCGCCCTGTCTGACGATGCCGCCGTGGCCGAGGCCGCCGCCGTCGCGCTGGCGGCGACCGGCGGCATGGCGGTTCTGGTGACGCGATCCGCGCGCGGAATGGCGCTGATCGCACGCGACGCCGCGCCGCTGTTCCTGCCCACGCGGGCACGTGAGGTCGCGGACGTGTCAGGCGCGGGCGATACGGTGGTGGCCGCGCTCGCCGCGGCGCTGGCGGCCGGCGGCAGCCTGGCGGACGCGGCACGGCTCGCCAACCTGACCGCGGGGCTGGCGGTCGCCAAGCGCGGCACCGCGACCGTGAGCGCGACCGAGGCGATGGCCGCACTGCATCTTGAAGACGTACTGGCCGGGGAGGACAAAATCCTGCCCGGGCCGGAGGCCGCAGCACGCGTCGCCGCCTGGCGTGCGCGCGGGCTGCGCGTGGGTTTCGCCAATGGCTGCTTCGATCTGATCCATCCCGGCCATGTGCGGCTGCTGCGCCAGGCGCGCGCGGCGTGCGACCGGTTGGTGGTGGCGTTGAACACG
>DAHWDR010000230.1:0-2571 GCA_027330745.1 Acetobacteraceae bacterium
CGCCGGGTGTGGCAAACCCCCGGCTGGCGACGGCTGGAACGATGTCACTCAGCGCGCACACGCCGAGCCAGGACAAAGTGCGGCGCATCCGCCCTCCCGGGGTGGCGCGCAACGGAGCGACGCGCGCCACGAGCATGGAACTGCCTGCAACCGGTGGTCAACGCCGTACCCGGCTCGCCCACCGCGCCCGCGCCGCGGGTTGCTCGCCGCGCGCGCCTCCCGCACTCTTGTCGGCACAGCAAGGAGTCCCCCCCCATGAACGGCGCCGAATCCCTGGTCTCCACCCTGCTCGCCGGTGGCGTCGATACCTGCTTTGCCAATCCCGGCACTTCAGAGATGCATTTCGTCGCCGCGCTGGACCGCATCCCCGGGATGCGCTGCGTGCTGGGATTGTTCGAGGGCGTGGTCTCGGGCGCGGCCGACGGGTATGCGCGCATGGCCGGCAAGCCGGCCGCCACCCTGTTCCATTGCGGCCCCGGCCTCGCCAATGCGCTGGCCAATCTGCACAACGGCCGGCGCGCCTCTACCCGGATGGTCAATATCGTCGGCGACCAGGCGACCTATCATCGCCCGCTGGACGCGCCGCTGACCGCCGATACCGAGGGCTGGGCGCGCGGCGTGTCCGGCTGGGTGCGCACCGCGACCTCCGCCGCCACCGTCGGGCGCGACGCGGCGGTCGCGATCCAGGCCGCCCGCACCGAGCCGGGCACCATCGCCACCCTGATCCTGCCCGCCGATACCGCCTGGACCGAGGGCGGGGAGGTGGGTGCAAAGCTGCCGGTGCCGACGCGCAGCGAGGCCGATCCGCTGGCGGTGCGCAACGTCGCCGCCGTGCTGCGCCGGGGCGAGCCGGCGGTGCTGCTGCTGGGGGGCGATGTCACCGATGCCGCCGGGCTGGAAGCGGCGCACCGGATCGCGGCGGCCACCGGGGCAAGCCTGATGGCGCTGGGATCGAACGCGCGCATGGCGCGCGGCCAGGGGCGCGTGTTCGTCAACCGCATCCCCTATCCGGTGGACCAGGCAGTCGCGGCGATGGCCGGGTTCCGCCACGTGATCCTGGTGGGCGCGCGGTCCCCGGTGATCTTCTTCGCCTATCCGGGCAAGCCCGGTACCCCGATCGCCCCCGGCGCCGACATCCACGTGCTGACCCGGCCAGAGCAGGACCCGCGCGCCGCCCTGGCCGCGCTGGCGGCGGAACTCGGCGCGCCGCCCGCAGCTGTGCCCGATGCCGGACCTCGCCCCGCGCCGGCGCGCGGGGCGCTGTCGCCCGAGGCCGTGGCGCAGACGCTGGCGGCGTTGATGCCGGAGGGCGCGGTGGTGGCCGATGAATCCGTCACCTATGGCCGCGGATTCTTCCCCGGCACCCGTGCCGCCGCGCCGCATGACTGGTTGCAGGTGATGGGGGGCGCGATCGGCGGCGGCCCGCCGATGGCGACCGGCGCGGCCGTGGGTGCGCCGGGACGGCGGGTGATCAACACCCAGGCGGACGGATCGGCGATGTATACGTTACAGGCGCTATGGACCCAGGCGCGCGAGCGACTGGACGTAACCACGGTCATTTTCGCCAACCGCAAGTATCAGATTCTGCTGGGGGAACTGGCCAATGTCGGGGCCAATCCCGGGCGCACCGCGCTGGATATGCTGGACATCGGCAACCCCGATCTGGATTGGGTGACGCTGGCCCGCGGCATGGGGGTGGACGGCGCGCGGGCCGATAGCTGCGAGGGCTTCGCCGATCTGCTGGCCGGATCGCTGCGGCGGAGCGGCCCGTTCCTGATCGAGCTGGTGGTCTGACCGCCGCGCGCGCGCCGGTTTGCCGCCACTCCGGCGCGGCGCTAGACAGCGCGCGGCGTGCAACGCGGAGTCTCCCCCCACCCATGGCCGTGATGTCCGATCGCTGGATCCGCCACATGGCGACCACCCAGGGTATGATCGCCCCTTTCGTCGAAGCGCAGAAGCGCCAGGGCGTGATCAGCTACGGCCTGTCCAGCTATGGCTACGACGCGCGCGTGGCCGACGAATTCAAGATCTTCACCAACGTCAACTCCGCGATCATCGACCCCAAGGATTTCGCGGCCGACAGCTTCGTCGATCGCAAGACCGAGACCTGCATCATCCCGCCCAACAGCTTCGCCCTGGCGCGCACGGTGGAGTATTTCCGCATCCCGCGCGATATTCTGGTGATCTGCCTGGGGAAATCCACCTACGCGCGCTGCGGCATCATCGTGAACGTCACGCCGCTGGAACCGGAATGGGAAGGCCAGGTCACCATCGAAATCAGCAACACAACCCCCCTGCCCGCCAAGATCCACGCCGGCGAAGGCATCTGCCAGTTCCTGTTCCTGCAAGGAAACGAACCCTGCGAGATCAGCTACGCCGACAAAGCCGGCAAATACATGCACCAGCGCGGCGTCGCGCTGCCGCGGTTGTGATGAGGGGGCGGAAGGGAAGCAAGGCCAGGGGGGCGCCGCCCCCCTGCACCCCCTGCCAAGGGGAGGCCCTTGGAACCCTTCCATTTGGTTCGGAGTGGGTGGGGGTGTGCGCGGGGCTGGGCGGGGCTGGGGTGATTTC
>DAHWDR010000236.1:0-4188 GCA_027330745.1 Acetobacteraceae bacterium
CCATCGCCACCACCCCGGTCCCGCCCGCGAAGCCCCCCGCCAAGCCGCTCGGCCCGAAATTCGTCCCCACCTCCGTGCTCTACACCGTGGTGCTGGTGAATGAACTGCCCGAGCCCCCTCCCAGATTGCCCAGTTCCTGGCGCTGGCTGACCGGGCTGCTCCCGGAAGCCGTCGCCGACCGGGTGCAGCTGGAAGACCTGCTGCGCGAGCCGGAAACGCGTGCGCTGCTGGACGCCGATCGCCGGCTGGGGGGATCATGCGTTCGTATGGCTGGATGCTGGGGGTGGAGCGCAAGCTGCTGCCGCCCGCGCGCCGGCCGAAGCGGCTCACGATCCTGGTGCCGGGCGGGCGCGCTGAGGCGGCACAGGCGGCGGCCGAGTATACCGAGGCGCGGGCGAAGGCGGCGCTGGAGACGGATGTTCTGGCGCAGTGTTGCATGGACGTCCCGCCGGGGCGCGACCGGCGCCCGGTGTGGCGCGGGTTTCCGGGGCGGACGATCTGGGACCTGGCAAAAATTCGGGGCTGAGCCGGCCTGGGTTTTGGTATGTCTTATTTGTTGCGATATCGCAACAGACTGCCGAAAATCCCTGAATGAGCCGGCAGACTTGATCCGGAATCCGCCCTCGACCGTCGCCGTGCGGCCTCGGACGCCATCCCCCGGAGCCACGAAACCCGATCCCCCTGTCCTCGGTCACGTCGGGGGTTTCCTATCCCTCCCCGCCGCTTCTACACTCCCGTCTCCGATCCGGCCCGAAGCGGAGGCCCGAACGTGAGGAGAGACCAATGAGCCCGAATTTCGGCGCCAATTCCAACGCCGCCCGCGATATCGCCAGCGTCCTGCACCCCTATACCGACCTCGAAGCGCATCTCACCGTCGGTCCCACTGTCATCACCCACGGCAAGGGCGTGCGGGTGTGGGACGACGCGGGCAAGGACTATATCGAAGCGGTGGCCGGTCTCTGGTGCGCTTCCCTCGGCTTCGACAACGAACGCCTGGTCGAAGCCGCCGCGCGGCAGATGCGCAAGCTCCCGTTCTATCACGGCTTCACCGCCAAATCGCACGAACCCTGCATCGAACTGGCCGAGATGCTGCTGGCCCGCGCGCCGGTGCCGATGAGCAAGGTGTTCTTCGCCAATTCCGGATCGGAAGCGAATGATACCGCGATCAAGATGATCCGCTACATGAACAACGCGCTGGGGCGCCCGGCGAAGAAGAAGATCATCGGCCGAGTCAAGGGTTATCACGGCATTACGCTCGCCGCGGCCTCGCTGACCGGCCTGCCTGCCAACCATCGCAGCTTCGACGTGCCGCTACCCGGCTTCGTCCACACCATGACGCCGCATCACTACCACGAAGCCCGGCCCGGCGAAGACGAAGACGCCTTCGCGACACGCTGCGCCGACACGCTGGAACGCCTGATCCTGGCCGAAGGCCCGGAAACCATCGCGGCGATGTTCGCCGAACCGGTGATGGGTGCCGGTGGCGTGATCGTGCCGCCGCGCGGTTACTTCCCGAAAATCCAGGCGGTCTGCCGCAAGTACGACGTGCTGTTTGTCGCCGACGAGGTGATCTGCGGCTTCTGGCGCACCGGCGCCTATTGGGGCAGCCAGACGCTGGGGATCGAACCCGACATCCTGGTCTGCGCCAAGGCGCTGTCCTCGGCCTATCTGCCGATCAGCGCGGTGATGGTGAACGAACGCGTGTTCCAGGCGCTGGCCGCGGAAAGCCACAAGATCGGCACCTTCGGCCACGGCTTCACCTATTCCGGCCACCCGGTGCCCGCCGCGGTCGCGATCGAGACCCTGAAAATCTACGACGAAACGAATATCGGCGCCCATGTCGCCGATGTCGGGGCGCATTTCCAGTCCGAATTGCGCCGCCGCTTCGCCGAACATCCGCTGGTGGGCGAAGTCCGCGGCATGGGTCTGATCGCGGCCTTCGAGCTGATGGAAGACAAGGCCAGTCACCGCAAATTCGACGCCGCGGCGAAGATCGGCCCGCGGCTGACAAAGCTGATGGAATCGGAAGGGGTGATCTCGCGCGCCGTGCCGGGGGAGACGGTGTGTTTCTCCCCCCCGCTGATCATCTCCCGGACCGAGACCGACGATCTGCTGACCCGCGTGGAACGCGCGCTGGGGACGCTCACCGCCGAATTGCGCGGCGGCAAGCTCGCCGCGGTCTGAGGTCGGATGGGGGATCGGCTGCCAACCGCCCTCGCTCCCGCCGCGTTCGCCCATATCCCGGCGCTGCTGCGTGGCGCCGACGGGCGCATCCGCCTGTGGACCGAGGGCGCGACGCGGCTTTACGGCTGGTCGGCCGCGGACGCGATCGGCCAGCATGCGGCGGCGCTGCTGGACACGCATCCCTCCGATCCGCCCGGCGTGATCGCGGCGAAACTGGAATCGGAGGGCGCCTGGCACGGCATCGCGCGCCAGCGCGGCGCCGCCGGGCAGCGCCTGGACGTGGCCATGCACTGGGTGGCGGAACCGGACGGGGCAGTCCTGGAAATCGCCACCGATATCGGCGCCACCGCCGAAGCCAACGCCGCCTTGTTCCGCCTGGCCGCGATCGTTGAAACCTCGGACGACGCGATCCTGTGCGAGGATCTGGACGGGCATATCACCAGCTGGAACGCTGCCGCGGAGCGCATGTTCGGCTACCCGGCGCGGGCCATGCTGGGCCAGGCCCTGAGCGCGCTGGTGCCGCCGGAACACGCGGCCGAGGCCGCCGCGATGGCCGCGCGTATCCGCGCCGGCGGGCGCGTGGAACCGTTCGAGACCCTGCGCCGGCGCGCCGACGGAACGCTGCTGCCGGTGCTGGTCACGGTAGCGCCGATCCGCGACGCCGAGGGACGGATTACCGGCGCCTCGTGTATCGCCCACGACATCACCAACCGGCGCGAGGCCGAGGCGGCGCTGCGGGCCAAGCAATCCGAGCTGGTCCATGTCTCGCGCCTGTCGGAGTTGGGGCAGATCGCCTCGGCGCTGGCCCATGAAATCAACCAGCCGCTCACCGCCATCGCCAACTACGCCGCCGGCGCGGAGCGGCTGCTGGCGGCGGGCCGGACCGAGGCAGCCGCCGGCGCCATCACGCGGATCGTGGAACAAGCCGCGCGCGGCGCCGGGATCGTGCAGCGGATGCGGGATTTCATGCGCAAGCGCGAGGCCGAGACCCACCCGGAATCGCTGGCCGCGGCGATCGAGGAAGCCTGCGCCCTGGCGCTGATCGGCACCCGCGCGCAGCCGCTGCGGCTGGTCCGCCGGATCGCGCCTGACGCCGGCTGCGCGATGATCGATCGGGTGCAGATCGAACAGGTGCTGTTCAACCTGATGCGCAACGCGATCGAGGCCATGGCCGGCCAGGGGCGCCAGGAACTGACCGTCGCCACCCGCCGGATCGACGCGGCACTTGTGGAAATCAACGTCGCCGACACTGGCCCGGGTCTGCCCGAGACCGTGCGCGAACGCCTGTTTCAACCCTTCGTCACCACCAAACCCTCGGGCTTGGGCGTCGGGCTGTCGATCTGCCGTGCGATCGTGCAGGCCCATGGCGGCACGCTGTCGGCCGAGACCAACCCAGATGGCGGCACGATTTTCCGCCTGACCCTGCCGGCGGCCGAGATGCCACCGGAAAATCCCCACCATTGATCTGCGTCAACGCGCCGCCAGCGCCGATCCTGTGATGTGGTATCGGGCGCGCGTCCCGCCCCAGCCGACCGGACCCGAGCTATGCCGCACGCTTCCCGCCCCGCGATCCGGCCATGACCGCGCCTGACGCAGCCAGGATCGCGATCGTGGACGACGACCCGGCAGTGCGGGAATCGTTGCGGTTTCTGCTGGAGGTCGCAGGGTTTTCGGTGGACGCCTTCGCCTCCGCCGCCGAGTTCTCCGCCCGGCGCGCGCGCAGCAATCCATGCGGCCTGATCCTGGATCACCATATGCCCATCGTCACCGGTCTGGAACTGGTCGCGCAGCTGCGCGCGGCCGGAGACGCGCTGCCGGTGCTGCTGATCACCGGATCACCCTCGGCCGCAATCATCGCCCGCGCCGCCTCCCTCCATGTCAACGTTCTGGAAAAGCCACCGGCCGAACAGGACCTGCTCGCCTTCGCCCACAGCATCGCCGGCTGATCGTGGCGGGGCTTGGGGGGGCGTGGTAGGGGGGGCAGGGAAGGCCAAGGGGCGCTGC
>DAHWDR010000239.1:0-3183 GCA_027330745.1 Acetobacteraceae bacterium
GCTGGCTACCAGCTCCTGCAAGGGATCGAATTTCCCTGGCCGGTCGCGGACATGGTGCGCCAGCACCACGAGCGGCTCGATGGCTCCGGCTACCCGGCCGGGCTGGCGGGGGATGGGATCCTGCCCGGCGCGCGGATCATCGCCGTCGCCGACGTGCTGGCGGCGATGACCAACGATCGCACCTACCGCGCGACACCGGGTCTTGCCGCCGCGCTGGACGAACTGCGCCAGGGCCGCGGGGTGCTCTACGACGCGGCGGCGGTCGATGTGTGCGTGGCGTTGTGCGAGCGGGAGCCGGCGCTGGTGTTTCTCGAGGGCGGTTCGAGCGCGCGCGCCAATGGCGGGTCCGGCGCGAGCGCGCCCGCGCCGCCGCCGCAGGCGCGCCTTACGGCGCAGCAGCAGCTTGTGATGCATCTGGTCGCCGAGGGCCGCTCCACCAAGGACATCGCCCGCGCGCTGGGACTTGGGCTCGGTACCGTGAAGGTGCATCTGTCACGCGCCTATCGTGCCCTTGGCGTGCGCAACCGGGCCGGCGCCGTGCGCGTGGTGATCAGCGAAAACGGACGCTGAGCCGAAATCTGCCCGGTCCCTTGCCGTCATGGCACGGGGATACCGGATGGCGCCGGCGCCAGCCTCACCCGGTCGGGAAGCAGGCGGTGACGGACTGGGTCCCGCCGGTGATCGGCGCGATGAAGGTGCCGGACCAGATGGATTCCGATATCGTGACGATCGCGAACGCGCCGGCCTGGCCGTGGCAACTGGTTCCGGCCGAGACCGACACGTCGCCGGTGGTGATTGCGTTTCTGCCGATCCATTGCCCCGCCAGGGAGACCGCGTATTGCTGCGGATTGGCGCACGACCCGATGGCGGTGCAGCGCGCGGTCTGCGCGGCCACCGATTGCAGCGCCGATCCGGTCCACATCATCAGCCCGGCTTCGACGCAGCCCAGCAGCAGCAGGACCAGCAGGCCGCCGACCATGGCGAATTCCAGCGCGGCCGCGCCGCTCCGGTCCGCTCCGATCCGGCGGGCGGCACGCGGCGCGCATGGGAATTTCCGTGACATGCAGGTCATTGCAGCCGCACCTCGGCGCTTTGCGTGATCGTCGGCGCCGCGAACACCGGCATGAAGCTGACCGCCTGGTACGTCGCGGTGATCGAGGTATAGAGGCCCGGCATGGTGCCGTCGGAACAGGCGGTCGTCGAGGATGTGGCCTGCGCGAGCGTCGTCGGGTTAGTGCCGGTGACGCATTCCCAGACCGGCGTGGCGGCGTTCGCGGTGACGCCCGGCAGGCCGGACGCGTTCTGCACGTAACTCTCGAGGGCGGAGATGGAAACGGCGTTGCCTTTCAGGAACGCATAATAGGCGCCCTGGGAAACGGCATTGGACAGCGCCCCGGCGCTCCACATCGCCCAGCCATAGGTGGACACGCCGCCGATCAGCAGCAGCAGCAACGGCGCCACCAGCGCGAACTCCAGCGCCGCGGTGCCGCGTTCGCGCAGGCGGCGGTCAGTGCCGACACGCCGTTTGGGCGCGGCTGCCGGTTCTCTGCTCGTCATTCGACCAGCCCGATCGAGGTTGTGTTCGGCAAGCTGCCGAACGAGATGAGACCGTAGTCGGAGCAGTTCGTCGCCAGATCCATGTTCCCAGACAGCGTAAGCGTCCCGGCGATGATCTCAGCGCATCCGTTCGACCCATCGGTTGCGTTGCCGCTGATTGAAAGACTGCCATTGGGCATATACAGCAGACCGCTGAACGGGATCGCACTGTTGCCGGTGACCGTGTTCGCGCCGGTACTGTTGGTGGCAAACAGTACACCCGCCACGGCCCCGGCCTGCACGGTCCCGGCCGTAGGGGCGGTCAGTAAGATCGATCCAGAATTGAAGTTCCCAGAGATCGACAGCGGGCCGGTACTGACGATCGTGATGCCGCTGCCGGAGATGGTGGTGCCACCCACGCTGGTGTTACCGGAAATCGAAATGGATCCGTTTACCGTATAGAGGCCGGTGCCGTTGAATACCACGCTTGAGTTGCCGCCGACCGAGATCGACCCGTAGCACACGCCGGGATAGAGATTGTAGGTGTTGCCGGATACCGTCGGCCCCTGGGTGGGCGAGCAGTTGGCCTTGGCGATGGCGTCTTGCAGCGCGCTGTTGCTGGCATAGGGGTCCAGAATCTGCGGCGATCCGGCGTGGTGGGCGGAGGAGGCCGCGCCGGTCCCGGAGACGTTACCGCTCATGGAAATGGTACCGGCCGCATAGATCGCGCTCACGTCGAGCATGAGATTTCCACTCATGCTGACGTTGCCGTCCGAAACGAGGGAGCATCCGGACATGGAGGCGTCGGTGTTGCCCGAGGCGGTGACGCCGGGCAGCGTCACAACGCCATTCGCGCTACCGTTAAGGGTGAGTACACAGGGCTGCGGGCTATCCTGGCTGGCGCTGACTTCCGCCATTGCGCGCGCGCCGAGGCCCACAGACCTGGTCGCGGTGGCGATGCGCGCGAACAGGAGCGGCACCACGCGGTGGACTGTCACCTGCACCGCCGGATCGGCGGGATTTCGCACGCCGGAGGTGATCAGCACCGTGATCTGGTTGTCGGTCAGGGTCTTCGCGGCCGGACTCCAGCTACGGCTGCCGCCGGCGGCACCATTCAGCTCCGCGACGTCCGCGGCTCCCGCCGCCGCCACCGTCACCGCCTGCGCCGCCGTGTCGCCCTGCGCCAAGGCGCTCCCGTACGCATTGGCGCCGGCCAGCGCCGCCAGGTCGGCGGTGCGCTGAAGATCGAGCTGCTGGGCCGACCAATGCGACACCTCGACCCCCATCGCCACCGACATCAGCAGCACCGGCATGGAGAGCGCGGTGATCAAGGCAACCCCGGCCCGGCGATCCCAGGCCAGCACCACACGGGCGCCAACCCGTTGCCGGGCGCGGCGTGCAAGCCAGGACCAGAGTCGCAGACCGGGGCGCATGTCCATGGATCTTCGCGGTTCCAAGGCGACCACAGGACCGCCGATCCGGCCTCGGCACAAGTCGGCCGGATGGCCGATCGGGGATCGCGGTCGGGCTCTCCGCAGGGTCGGGATCGTGCCCAATCCCGTGCCGTCCCGGCCCAGGGAGACGCCCGGCGCAGGGAGACGCCCGGCGCAGGGCCGCCCGCCCGATTTTTCTGCGGAAATGTGCCTT
>DAHWDR010000280.1:0-13533 GCA_027330745.1 Acetobacteraceae bacterium
ATCCGGCCGGCGGGTGGATGGTGATCGCGCTGCTCGGCCTGCTGGCGTTCCAGATCGGCACCGGGTTGTGTTCCAACGATCAGGCGCTGGCCTATGGGCCGTTCGCCGACGCGCTGGGCCAGAATCGCAGCGACCGCATCAGTGACTGGCACGCGCTGGGATTCGAGGCGATCGAGAGCGCGGTGGCGTTGCACGTGGCCGCGATCGCGATCTATGCGCTGGTCAAGCGCCACGATCTGCTGCGGCCGATGATCACGGGGCGAAAACATTTGCCCGCCGAGACCGTGCCGCCGCGCCTGCATCACCCCTGGCGGGCGGCGGTGGCGCTTGTTGCCGCCGCCCTGCTGGTGGCCTTCGTGCTGAACCGGTACGGGTCTACTTAGCCCGGAACTCCTTGTGGCAGGCCGCGCAGGTCCCGCCCAGCACCTTCACCTGGGCGGCGAATCCGGCGGTGTCGCCCGCCTTCGCCAGCATCGCGAGCTTGCCCGCCGCAGCCGAGGCATTGTCCGCATCCTTCTGGAACGCCGCGAAATTCGTCCAGATCGCCGGCAGCGCCTTGGTGTTGTCGCCTTTATCCGAACCCGGTGGGAACAGGCTGGGGTACTGGGCGAACCATTTCGACATCGCCAGCGCCGGCTCGGCATAGGGTTTCACCGGCAGCTTGTGCAGCAGCCCCTGGCGAATGCCCACGAACGATCCCAGCACCAGGAGTTGCCCATCCTGGCGGGTCCGGATCGGGTCGAAGGCCGGCGCGGCGGCGAACGCGGCCGCGGCAAGGCCCAGCGCGGCGGTCGCGGCAAGCCCGATCGCGGCCAGACGTTTGGAAGGCATGTGTTTCTCCCTGGGGGTCGGAACCGGATCGCATCTTGCCCGATTCGCGCGCCGGCGCCAAAGGAAACATGAACGACCGCGACAAGGATCACCGAATGCCCCGCCTGCGCGCCGTCGCCGTGTTCTGCGGGTCCCGCGAAGGGACCAATCCGGCGTTCCGGACCGCCGCCGCGGCGCTGGGAAGGGGCCTCGCGCTGGCCGGGATCCGCCTGGTCTATGGCGGCGGCGGCAACGGGCTGATGCGCGTGCTGGCGGATGGAGCACTGGCCGCCGGGGGCGCGGTCACCGGCGTGATGCCGGCGTTTCTCCGCCGGCTGGAAGTGGCGCATCCGGGCGTGACCGATCTGATCACCACCGATTCCATGCACCGGCGCAAGCAGATCATGACCGATCTCGCCGACGCCTTCGTGACCTTGCCGGGCGGGCTCGGCACCCTGGATGAGACGGTGGAGGCGCTGACCTGGCGCCAGCTTGGGCTGCACGCCAAGCCGGTGATCCTGTGCGACATCGCGGGCTCCGCTTCCCCCCTGATCGCGGCGGTGGAAGGCGCGATCGCGCAGGGCTTCGCCGATCCCGGATTGCGCGACTTCCTGCGCGTGACACGCGACGTGGCCGAGACGCTGGCATTGCTCGGCGCCGGCGGATTTTGACAGCGCCGGCGCGCGGGGTTCTGCTGGCGGCATCGGGCGGGAGGACAAAATGCGACCCTTGGAAGGCTACCGCGTGCTGGCGCTGGAACACGCGGTGGCGGCGCCGATCTGCACCCGCCATCTGGCCGATTTCGGCGCCGAGATCATCAAGATCGAACGCCCCGGCGGCGGCGATTTCGCGCGCGGCTACGACCGCTTCGTGCATGGCCAGTCCAGCTTCTTCGTCTGGCTCAACCGCGGCAAGCGCAGCGTCACGCTGGATGTGAAACACCCCGAGGGGCGGCGCGTGCTGGACCGGCTGGCGGGCGAGGTCGATGTGGTGGTGCAGAACCTGGCTCCGGGCGCGGCGGCGCGGCTCGGCCTGTCCTGGCCGGCGCTGTCGGCGCGCAATCCACGGATGGTGCTGTGCGACATCTCGGGCTACGGCGCCACCGGCCCGTTCGCGCACAAGAAGGCGTACGATCTTTTGATCCAGGCCGAATCCGGCCTGATCAGCATGAGCGGCACGGCCGACACGCCGGCACGGGTCGGCATTTCCGTCGCCGATATCGCCACCGGGATGTATGCGCAGACCGCGGTGCTGGCGGCGCTGCTGCGGCGCGAACGGACCGGGGCCGGGGCGCATGTGTCGGTGGCGATGCTGGATGCGCTGGCGGAATGGATGACGCATCCGATGTATCGCTGGGCGTTCGATGCCAGCCTGACCCCGCGCGAACCCACCAGCCATCCGCTGCTGGCGCCGTATGGCGCGCATCGCACCGGCAACGGCCAGGTGATCTTCGGGCTGCAGAACGAGCGGGAATGGATGACGTTCTGCGAGCAGGTGATGGAACGCCCCGCGCTGGCCGCCGATCCGCGCTTCGCCGGCAACCTTGCCCGCGGCCAAAACCGCGACGCGCTGACCGCCGAGATCGAGGCGCTGCTGACGACCATGACCACCGATCAGGTGGTGGACCGGCTGGATCGCGCCGGTATCGCCAATGGCCGGCTCAACACCGCGCGCGAGATCTGGGAGCATGAGCAACTGGCCGCACGCGATCGCTGGCGCGAGGCCGCGACCGAGGCCGGGCCGGTGCGCGCGCTGCTGCCGCCGGTGACCTTCGCCGATCAGGAGGCGCCGATGGGCGCGGTGCCGGCGCTGGGGGCGGATACGGATGCGGTGCTGGGGGGGTTGGGGTTCGACGTGGCGGCGTTGCGGGCGGCAGGGGCGGTGTAACCGGCGTGTCGGCGCCCGATTCCACCCGGCATTACGACAAGGGCGAGCGCCGATTCAAGCATGTCGGCGCCACCAAACGGCCCGAGTTCCGCTTCGTGCGCAACAACCCGAAACATGTGATCGGGCTCTGCCCCGCCGATGTTCCGCCGGCCGAACGCGCTCGGCTGCTGGCCGCAGCGATTCCCGCCTCCCGGTCGCCACAGCCGGTGCCGCGGCTTTATGCGGTTCATCAAGGCGCGATCTACGAGGCCCGCAGTTCCGACTGGGGGCGGTCCTATCATGCCTACCCGTTCCGCGGTAAGCTTACCGCCACACTTCTCGCGGCGCTCGCGGAGATGGCGGAACAGGAAGGCTGCATCGACGCATTCCACGCATGGGTGCGCGCGCATATCCAGGGGCATGGCCGTTGAGTACCCTCGCTTTCGACCTGAAGCCGCTACCGGGGCCGGATCGTGCCGCCAGCGCCTGGCTGACCGTCCGGCTTGACGGGACGCCGATCTGGCCCAGCCATGGCGAAGCGGACGCGGCGATCGACATCCCGCTCGACGATCTGTTGTCGCAGCTGGCCGCGTTCTGGCAGCCTTTGCTGCTGGAACAGACCTACCCGCTCGCGCTGAACCCCGACCGCCCCGGCGCACTCCGGGCCGAGGCGCGACGCCGTTGGACCGCCGCCCCAGCCGCGCAAGCCGCAGCCGAGGACGAGATCCTGGAGTCGTTTCAGGACGCTCACGATCTTTCTCGCGCGTTCGGCGGATTGTACGAGCTTCCGCCGTTCTGGCTGATGCGATGCGGGGACAGCATGGCGGTCGATACAGACCGGGTCGAGGCCATGGTGCCGTTCCCGCACGCCCTCGCGGTGCTGACCGAGCTCGGCGACACCCTCGCCAAGCGGCTGCGGGCGGCTGGCGAGACCCGCTGGGGCGCGCTCCTCGACGCCTGGAGCCGACGCGGTCAAGCCGAGCCGATCCAATTGCTCGCGTGGACCACGGGCCTTGCGCAGGACCGGGCCGCCACGCTGGCGGCGGACGGGCTGCTGACCGCACCGGACAGTCTGGATGCCGCCTTGATCGACGACGACCCGCTGCGGCTGGCCGCCCGTATGGCCGGCGCGCTGCCGCCTCCGCAGCTATGTGCGGTTCTGGCCCGGGTGCGCTTGCTTCCGCCGGTGGCGGCGCCGGGGCTCGAGGAGCTTGCGGCAGCGGCGCGGGCGTTATTTGCCCTCCTGGATGCTCCCGATCTCGCGCCATACGAGCAGGGCGTGAGGATCGCCGGGCTGGCCCGGGGGAGTGCGGGGCTCGACCCGGACGCCGGGGTCGATGTGTTTTCCTTCTGCCGCCAGCTCGGGATCGCGATCCACACCGAGCCGCTGGAGCCGGACACGCTGGATGCGCTGGCGATTGCTGGTGGCGGCCACGGTCCGGCGGTGCTGCTCAACCCCGCCAGTCGCCGTCATACCGCCGGTCGCCGTCATACCGCCGCCCGCCATCCGGCCGGAAACGGCAGCCTTCGGGTCAGCCTCGCGCATGAACTCTGTCATCTGCTGGCCGACGCGAGGCCGGCGCTGGCGGCGGTCGAGATCCTGCAAAGCCGGATGCCGGCGCGGGTGGAACAACGCGCCCGCGCCTTCGCCGCCGAGTTCCTTCTGCCGGCCGCCGCCGCCGCCCGCGTCTGGTCCGATCAGGGCCAGCCGACCGAGCGCGAGGGCCTCGCCCAGGTCATCGACCGCCTGTGCCGCCGGTTCGGCGTCACCCGCAGCGTCGCCGCCTGGAAGCTCCAACACGGCGCGGCCGAGCTTGGCGCCGATCTGGAAGCGATGCTGACCGAGATCGTGCCGCAGCGCTGAGAGTTTGTGAAGGAAGGCCCGCCAGCCGCCGGAATCGGACAAAACCCGAGCGATCCCAGCGGGCGTTCATTCGCAAGGTCGATTGCTTTTCAAGCGTTGAGATTGCGCGCCACCACGGCCTCGGGCAGCGTCCGCCCATGGCCCTGTCCCTCAACGAGATTCGCGCCCGCGCGGCGGCCTTCGCCCGCGACTGGCAGGATGCCGCCAGCGAGCGCGCCGACGCGCAGGGGTTCTGGACCGGGTTCTTCGGCGTCTTCGGTATCCGCGCCCGCCGCGTCGGCGCGTTCGAGCGACCGGTCGCCGGCCTCGCCACCTTCTCCGGCCGCGGCCGGATCGACTTCCTGTGGAAAGGTGTGGTGCTGGTCGAGCATAAATCGCGTGGCGAGGATCTCGACCGCGCCGCCGGCCAGGCGCGCGATTATTTCCCGGGCCTGAAGGATGCGGAACTGCCGCGCTTCATCCTGGTCTCGGATTTCGCCCGCATCCGGCTCCATGATCTCGACACCGGCGCGGAAGCCGAGTTCGCGCTGGCCGAATTGCCGCGCCGGCTCGACCTGTTCGGCTTCCTCACCGGCTATGTCGTCCGCCCGATCACCCCGCTCGACCCGGTCAATGCCGAGGCCGCCGCGCGGCTCGGCGATCTGCACGAGATCCTCGAGCGGGACGGCTATGGCGGGCGCGCGCTCGATGTCTGGATGGTACGCACTCTGTTCTGCCTGTTTGCCGACCGCGCGGGGATTTTCGAAACCGGCCTATTCCGCGCTTTGATCGAGACCCGCGCCGCGCCGGACGGCTCCGATCTCGGCGCGTGGATCACCCGGCTGCACGCGGTGCTGGCCACCCCGCCGGCGCGGCGCCAGGCCGCGCTGGACGAAACCCTGGCCGCCTTCCCCTATGTGGACGGCGCACTGTTCGACGCCCCCGTGGAGCCGCCCGAGACCAACGCGCGGATGCGTGCCGCCTTGCTCGCCTGCTGCACCCTGGATTGGTCGCGGGTCAGCCCGGCGATCTTCGGCAGCCTGTTTCAGTCCATCAAGAACCGCGCCGCCCGGCGCGGCGGCGGCGAGCATTACACGTCGGAAGAAAACATCCTGAAATGCCTCGACCCGCTGCTGCTGGACGAGCTGCGCACAGCCTTGGAAGCGGCCCGGCGCGAACCGCGCCGCCTGCGCGCGTTGCTGGCGCGGCTGCGCCGGGTGCTGGTGTTCGATCCGGCCTGCGGCTGCGGCAATTTCCTGGTGGTGGCGTATCGGGAATTGCGCTTGCTGGAACTCGCCGCGCTGCGGCTGCTGTACGGCGCCGAGGATGCGGGCGAACTCGCCGGGGTGGTGCTGTCGCAGGTCGATGTGGACCAGATGGCCGGGATCGAGGCCGAGGACTGGCCGGCGCAGATCGCCCAGGTTGCGCTGTGGCTGACCGATCATCAGATGAACATGGCGGTCTCGGAAGCGTTCGGCACCGTGCGGCTGCGGCTGCCGCTGGCGGCGGCGCCGCGGATCGTCACCGGCAACGCGCTGCGGCTGGACTGGAGCGCGATCATGCCCGCCGGGCCGGACGTGTATTGCGTCGGTAATCCGCCGTTCGTCGGCGCCAAATTCCTCGCCGCCGAGCAGCGCCAGGACGTCGCGCTGGTGTTCGGCGGCGCCCGCAACGCCGGGCTGCTGGACTATGTCGCCTGCTGGTATCGCCGCGCCGCTGACTGGCTGGCCACCGGCCCCGAGGCGGCAGCCTGTTTTGTCGCCACCTCCTCGCTCACCCAGGGCGAGCAGCCGGCGGCGCTATGGGCCGGCCTGCTGGCGCGCGGCGTGGTGATCCGCTTCGCCCATCGCCCGTTCAAGTGGCGCAACGAGGCACCCGGCCTGGCGGCGGTCTATTGCGTGATCATCGGCTTCGGTCTGCGCCCCGCTGCGGAGAAGCGGTTGTTCGTGTACGAGACCCCGACCTCGCCCCCGCACGAAACCCGGGCGGCGCATATCAATCCCTGTCTGGTCGATGCGCCGGATCTGCTGTTGACCCGCCGCACCCGGCCGCTGGCCGAGGTGCCGGAACTCGGCATCGGCAACAAGCCGATCGATGGCGGCCAGTATTTGTTCACCGAAGCCGAGCGCGCCGCCTTCGTGAGCCGGGAACCGGCAGCAGCACAGCTGTTCCGGCCCTGGATGGGGGCAGACGAGCTGCTCTACGGGTATCGCCGCTTCTGCCTGTGGCTCGGCGATACACCACCGGCCGCGTTGCGGGCGCTGCCGGAAGTGCGCAAGCGGGTGGAGGCAGTGCGGGCGCTGCGGGCGGCCTCGCGCAGCCTGCCCACCCGCGCGCTGGCGGAGCGGCCGACCCGGTTTCATGTGGAGAACATGCCGAAGCGGCGTTATCTGGTGATTCCGCGCGTCTCCTCGGAACATCGGCGCTACATCCCCATGAGCTTCGTGCCGCCCCGGTATCTGACCGGCGACACCGCGCTGATCCTCCCCCAAGCCACCCCGTATCATTTCGGCGTGCTGTCGAGCGCGATGCACATGGCCTGGGTCCGCGCCGTCGCCGGCCGCCTGGAAGGACGGCTGCGCTACTCGGCCCAGATCGTCTATAATAATTTCCCTTGGCCGGACGCTGCCACCACCACGATCGCCCGCGTCACCGCGGCGGCGGAGGCGGTGCTGGCCGCCCGCGATGCCTTCCAAGGCGCCACGCTCGCCGAGCTTTATGACCCGCTGTTCATGCCGGACCCACTGGCGCGTGCCCATCGCACGCTCGACCGCGCCGTCGATGCCGCCTATGGGCTACGCCGCGCCCCGCCGGACGATGCGGCGCGTCTGGCGTTCCTGTTCGCCCGGACCGAAGCGCTGACCGCCCCGCTCGACGCCGCGCCACGGGACCGGGCATCCCGCCGCCGTGCCGTCCCGCTCGCCCTGCCGCTGTTCCGGATCGGAGAAGCCCTATGACCCGCATCGCCGTCATCGGCGCCGGCCTGATCGGCCGCGCCTGGTCGATCGTGTTCGCCCGCGCCGGGTTCGAGGTCGCGTTGTGGGACCCCGACGCCGCCGCCGTGCCCGCGGCGCGCGACTTCATTGCCGCCCGCCTGCCGGAGCTGGCCGATGCCGGGCTGCTGGCCGAGGCGCCGGCGGCGGTGCTCGCCCGCCTCCGCCAAGCCGCGACCCTGGCCGAAGCGGTGGCCGGCGTGGCGCATGTGCAGGAGAACGGTCCCGAGCGCGTGGCCGACAAGCAGGCGCTGTTCGCCGAGCTGGATCGCCTGGCCGCGCCCGAAACAATCCTGGCCAGCTCCACCAGCGGCATCCCGGCCAGCGCTTTCACCGAACACCTGCCGGGCCGCGCCCGCTGCCTGGTCGCGCATCCCGTGAACCCGCCCTATCTGATCCCGCTGGTCGAGCTGTGCCCCGCGCCCTGGACTGCGCCCGCTTCCGTGGCGGCCACCCGCGCGCTGATGGAGCGAGCCGGCCAGGTGCCGGTCACGGTCAACCACGAACTCCCCGGCTTCGTGCTCAACCGCCTGCAAGGGGCGCTGCTCGCGGAGACCTTCCGGTTGCTGGCCCAGGACGCGATCTCACCCGAGGACCTGGATGCCACGGTCAAGCACGGGCTTGGCCTGCGCTGGTCGTTCATGGGGCCGCTGGAGACGATCGATCTGAACGCACCCGGCGGGCTGGCCGATTACTGCGCCCGCTATGGCGCGCTGTATGCGCAGATGCAGCGCGAGATGACGCCGATGGCGTGGGACCCGGCGCTGGTCGCGCGGTTGCAGGGCGCCCGCCGCGCGGCACTGCCGGAGGCAGCGGTGCCGGCGCGGCATGCGTGGCGCGACCGGCGGCTGATGGCTCTGGCGGCGCATCGGGCGAAGCAGCCGGAGTGAGCCTCGCGTAAACGCGCCCCGCCCCCCCCTCTGGCACCAACCCCCCGGCTGCGCTACGCAGCCGCCATGGGACGCACCGCATCCATCACCCGCACCACCGCCGAGACCGACATCGCGGTCGCGCTCGACCTCGACGGCACCGGGCAGAGCGAGATCGAGACCGGGATCGGGTTTCTCGATCACATGCTGACCGCGCTGGCGCGGCACGCGCTGTTCGATCTCACGATCCGCGCCGAGGGTGATCTGCATATCGATGCGCATCACACGACCGAGGATATCGGCATCGTGCTGGGCCAGGCGATCGCGCAGGCGCTGGGCGAGAAGCGCGGCATCGCCCGCTTCGGCCACGCCGTGGTGCCGATGGATGAAGCCCGCGTGGCCGCGACGATCGACATCTCCGGGCGCGGCCTGCTGACCTGGTCGGTGCGCTTCCCGCAGCCGCAGATCGGCGAGATGGATACCGAGCTGTTCGAGGAGTTTTTCCGCGCGCTGGCCGCCAACGCGCGGCTCACGCTGCATGTCACGCAGGAGGCCGGGCACAACACCCATCACCTCGCCGAGGCGTGTTTCAAATCCGCTGCCCGCGCGCTGCGCACGGCCTGTGCGATCGATCCCCGGATCGGCGACGCGGTCCCGTCCACCAAGGGCGCGTTGTGACGGGCTTGGGTTGGTAATGCGGGTCGCGGTGGTCGATTACGGCAGCGGCAACCTGGCGTCGGCTTCGCGTGCGCTGGCGGTGGCGGCGGCGCGGATCGGGCTGGACGCCGAGGTGGTGGTGACCGCCGATCCGGTGGTGGTCGGCGGCGCGGACCGGATTGTCCTGCCGGGCCAGGGCGCGTTCGCCGATTGCGCCGCGGGCCTGGCGGCGATCCCGGAGCTGGCACCGGCGATCCTGCGCGCCACCGCGGCCGGCGCGCCGTTCCTGGGCATCTGTGTCGGCATGCAGCTGATGGCCGAACGCGGGCTGGAGCATCGCGTCACGCCGGGCTTCGGCTGGGTCCGTGGCGAGATCGCGGCGCTGGACGTCCCCGGCCTGCGTCTGCCGCAGATGGGCTGGAACGAGCTTGCGTTCCGTCCCGGCGCGCATCCGCTGCTGGACGGCCTGGTGCCGGGCGATCACGCCTATTTCGTGCACAGCTACGCGCTGGCCGGCGCGGACCCGGCAGATGTGCTGGCGAGCACCGAGTATGGCGGGACGGTGGTGGCAATGATCGCCCGCGGCAATCGCGCCGGCACGCAGTTTCATGTCGAAAAAAGTCAGGAAGTCGGATTGCGAATCCTGGCCAATTTCCTGCGCTGGAACCCGTAGCGATGGCGGATCGTCCTCCCCCGCCGGCAGAACGCCCAACCGAACGGGAAGTGGAGCGGGTGGAGACGATCGCCGATGAAGACCTGCACGCGCTGTGCGAGGCGACCCAGGCCGCGATCCTGGACGGCGGCGGCTTCGGGTGGCTGGCCCCGCCGCGGCTGCGCGCGCTGGAGCAGTATTATCGCGGCGTGCTGCTGGTGCCGGAACGGATGCTGTTCCTGGCCCGGCTGAACGGGGCGGTGGTGGGCGTGGCCCAGCTGGTCCGTCCGCCCCGCAACAACGAGGCGCAGGCCTTCGCCGCCACGCTGATGCATAGTTTCGTCGCCCCCTATGCCCGCGGACACGGCATGGCGCGGCTGCTGACCCAGCACGTGGCCGAGGCAGCGCGCGCCCTGGGGTACCAGGTGCTGAACCTCGACGTACGCGAAACCCAGTCTGCCGCGCTGCATCTATACGAATCTCTGGGCTTCGTGCGCTGGGGTGTGCACCCGGCCTATGCCAGGGTGGAGGGACGCACGGTGCGCGGATATTTCTACTACAAGACGCTGCAACCGGGCGCGGCGCGCGAGCGCGAGGAAAACGCGTGAGCCTGACCCTCTACCCCGCGATCGACCTGAAGGACGGGCGCTGCGTGCGGCTACGCCGGGGCGAGATGGCGGACGCCACGGTTTATGCCGAGGACCCGGCGGCGCAGGCGCGCGCCTGGCAGGACGCGGGATTTGCCTGGCTGCATGTGGTGGATCTGAACGGCGCCTTCGCCGGACGTTCGGTGAACGGGGACGCGATTCGGGCGATCCTGGGCGCGGTGACCCTGCCGGTGCAGCTCGGCGGCGGGATCCGCGATCTGGCGGCGATCGAGGCATGGCTTGGCGCCGGCATCCGCCGCGTGATCCTGGGCAGCGTGGCGGCGCGCGACCCGGCGCTGGTGCGTGAAGCCTGCCGGCGCTTCCCCGGCCAGGTGGTGGTGGGGATCGATGCGCGCGATGGCTTCGTGGCCACCGAGGGCTGGGCCGAGACCACCACGCTCGCCGCCACCGAGTTCGCGCCGCGCATGGAAGAAGCCGGTGCGGCGGCGCTGATCTACACCGATATCGCCCGCGACGGGATGCTGAGCGGGGTCAATCTGGCGCAGACCGTTGCGCTGGCGCGGCTGGTCGCGGTGCCGGTGATCGCCTCGGGCGGGGTGGGCGGACTGGCGGATCTGGCAGCGCTGCGGCACGCGGCGCCGGGGACGTCGCTGGCCGGCGTGGTGGTGGGACGGGCGTTATATGACGGGCGGATCGACCCCGCGGCGGCGCTGACGGCGCTGGCGTAATGGGGTTTTTTGGAGGCCCGCACCACGCGGGTTGCCGGGGCTTGCCTCGGTCACGGCGCATGGGTGTAAGAAAACCGTCATCATGTTGAAGCTCCGCGTCATCCCCTGTCTGGACGTGAAGGACGGCCGCGTCGTGAAAGGCGTGAATTTCGTCGCGCTGCGCGACGCCGGCGACCCGGTGGAGCAGGCGGCGCTGTACGACGCCGCCGGAGCCGATGAGCTGACATTCCTGGATATTACCGCCAGTTCCGACAACCGCGACACGATCCTGGACGTGGTCGCGCGCACCGCCGCGCGCATCTTCCTGCCGCTGACCGTGGGCGGCGGCGTGCGCAGCACCGAGGACATGCGCAAGCTGCTGCTGGCCGGCGCGGATAAATGCAGCATCAACTCCGCCGCCGTCGCGCGCCCCGCGCTGGTCGCCGAAGCCGCCGAGAAATTCGGCAGCCAATGCGTGGTGGTCGCGGTGGACGCGAAGGAATCGGCCCCCGGACGCTGGGAAGTGTTCACCCATGGCGGACGGCGCGGCACCGGGATCGACGTGATCGACTGGTGCCGCGGCGTGGCGGCCGCGGGGGCGGGCGAGATTCTGCTGACCAGCATGGACCGCGACGGCACCGGGCGCGGCTTCGATCTCGCGTTGCTGCGCGCGGTGTGCGCTTCGGTGCGGGTGCCCGTGATCGCCTCCGGCGGCGTGGGCACGCTGGCGCATTTCGTGGAAGGCGCGCAGGCCGGGGCAACCGGGCTGCTGGCCGCCTCGGTGTTCCATTTCGGCACGTTCCGGATCGCGGAGGTCAAGGCGGCGCTGGCGGCGGCCGGGCTACCCGTGCGGCTGCCGCGGGCGGCGGCATAGCGATGGCCAAAGCCACGAAGAAACGCGGGACGAAGAAGCGCGAGCCGACCGCGACCAAGCGTGCGCGCAAGCCGGCCGCCTCCAACAAAGCGAAACGACGCATCGCCGCCGCTGCCGTGGCGCCGCCGACGGCGCCATTGGCGATCGGGCCCGGCTCGGGGGTGCTGGATCGGCTGTTCGAGGTCGTGCTGTCGCGCCGCGAGGCCGATCCGGCGGTCAGCCACTCGGCCCGGCTGCTGGCGCGCGGCGCGGCGAAAGTGGCGCAGAAATTCGGCGAGGAAGCGGTGGAGTGCCTGATCGAGGCGGTCTCCGGCAACCGCGAGGCGCTGGTGGGCGAGAGCGCGGATGTGCTCTATCATCTGCTGGTTCTGTGGGTCTCGGCCGGGATCACGCCCGATCTGGTCTGGGCGGAATTGCGGCGGCGCGAAGGGATCAGCGGCATTGCCGAAAAAGCCTCCCGCGCCCAGGCGCTGCCCGGCGCGATGGGGGTCAGGACCACCAAGATTCCGTAACGGAGCCATGCGATGGCCGTGTCCGCCCTGCCGCCGTACGACGACAGCAATATCTTTGCCCGTATCCTGCGCGGCGAGATCCCGTGCCGGAAGCTGTTCGAGGATCCGTGGGCGCTGGCGTTCCACGACATCAATCCCCAGGCGCCGCTGCATGTGCTGGTGATCCCGAAGGGGCGGTACTGCTCGTTCGCGGATTTCTCGGCCACCGCGTCGGAGGCGGAGATCGTGGGGTTCGTCCGCGCGGTGGGCCAGGTGGCGCGGGATCTGGGGCTGGAGGCTCCGGGCTACCGGCTGCTGGCCAATGCGGGGCCGGATTCGCACCAGGAAGTGCCGCATCTGCACGTGCATCTGTTTGCCGGGCGGAAGCTGGGACCGATGCTCGCGCGGACCGAGTAACCGCGCGTGCCGCCCGCGCTCCCGGAGATAGGGTTCGACCCGATCGGCCGGCTCGCCGAGGCCGGGCTGGGCGTGCTCGGCGCGGTGGTGCTGGTCCTGTTGGTCGCGGCGGTCGAGACCGGATTTCGCGTCGGCCTGCGCCGCCAGCGCCGTGGTGCGCCACCCGGCGCGCAAGCCGCGGTGGGCTTCGTCACGACCGGGATGCTGGGCAGCTTCGCGTTCCTGCTGGGGATTGCGCTGTCGATGGCCAGCGCGCGCTACGAGCAGCGGCGCCATGCCGTGTTGGACGAGGCCAACGCGATCGGCACCGCCTTCCTCCGCGCCCAGGCGATCGGCGGGCCGGACGCACACAGCATCGCCGCGGCGCTGCGCGCCTACGTGGTGCTCCGCCACCAGGCGGTCGCCGCCGGCGTGGCGGAGCGGCACCCGGCGCGGATTGCGGCGCTGCAAGCCCGGATGTGGGCGGCCGCAGGCCGGATCGCGCGCGCCGCCCCGACCACGATCAGCGGCCTGCTGCTGCGCTCGCTGAACGACGCGTTCGACGCGCAGTTGGTCACGCGACGCGATTTCACGAGCCACGTGCCGAGCTACCTGCTGGCGCTGCTGCTCGGCGCTTCGCTGCTGGCGGCCGGTGCGATGGGATATCATTTCGGCCTGGGCGGCGCGCGCGACGTGGTGATGACATGCCTGCTGCTGGGGCTGGTCACGTTCTCGATCGTCGTCGTGGTCGATATCGACCGGCCGGG
>DAHWDR010000299.1:0-4889 GCA_027330745.1 Acetobacteraceae bacterium
GAACAGGGTCAGCTCGGGGCTGGTGCGGGCGTAGCGGGCAATCGCGCGGCGGACCGCGGCGAGCGTCGGGGCATCCAGCGGCGCCGGTGGGCAGGGCGGCAGGCGGGGCAGGATGCGGGCGGCTTCCCGGGCGGCGGCGGCGCGCAGGGCATCGGCGGCGGCCAGCGTTTCGGGTGCGGTGAGGCGGGGCGCGACCGTCTCCGCCACCCAGGCGAGCAAGCCGGGCCAGTGCGCGAGCTGGCGATAAAGGCCGGGAACGAAGCGCGCCGTCCCGTCATCGGTGGCCAGACGATCGAGCAGCGCGCGCGTCGCTTCCGACAGGGTGGCGGGATCGGCGGTCGGCGGCACCGCCGGCAGGGACAGCGGCGGGGTCCAGCCGGGCGCAAACCCCGCGCCGCCCATCCTCTCTCCCGTCAGCCGGGGTCCGAGGCAGGCGCCGGTTACCAGGTTGACCGGCGCCACCCGGACGAAGCCCGCGCAGGCGGCGCGGATCGATGCCAGGGCCGCCGCGTCCACGCCCCAGCCCGCCAGGGAAGTAGCCGCGATCGGCGCGGCCGGTGCAACCCGCACGCCGGCGGCGATTGCCGCCCCTGCGTCTTGCAGTGCGCCGGAAGCGAAGCCCGGGCCGAGCGCCTCCCAGGTCCATTCCAGCATCCCCGGCATGGTCGCGAGATGGCGATAGATCGAGGAGACATACGGCACGCCGGTCAGACGGCGCAGCTCGGCGAAGATCGTGGCGATGGCGCCGGTTGCGTGGGATTCGGTCAGTTCGGCGGGTGCGGACATGGGGCGGTTCCTCTGGTTCGCGCCATCATGCCACGCGCGGCGCCGGTTGCATCCCGGCCGCGTCCGCCGCAGGAACGCGGCGCATGAGCGAACCCGACTCCGCCCCGCCGCGCGCGCTGCTCGCCGACCCGCGGCTATGGCTGATGGGGCTGCTCGGCGTGGCGTCCGGCCTGCCGCTGCCGTTGTCCGGATTCACCTTCCGGCTGTGGCTGGCGCGGGGTGGCGTGTCGCTGGCGCTGATCGGGCTGACGGCCAATGCCGGCTTGGCCTATTCGCTGAAATTCCTGTGGGCGCCGGCGCTGGATCGGCTGGCTCCGCCGTGGTGGTTCGCGCGGCTGGGACGGCGGCGGGGATGGCTCGCGCTGATCCAGGTGGCGCTGGCGGTGGGCGCGGCGGGGTTGGCGGCGGCGCATCCCCGCGCGGCGCCGGGGCTGGCGATCGCCGCGGCGGCCGGGGTCGCGTTCCTCTCGGCCAGCCAGGACATCGTGATCGACGCCTGGCGGATCGAGACGTTTCCCCCGCGCGCCCAGGGGGCGGCGATGGCCGCCTATGTGTGGGGCTATCGGATCGCGCTGTTGATCGCCGGGGCCGGGGTGATCGCGGCCTCCGCCCAGGTCGGGTGGCATCTGGCGCTGGGGGGGGTGGCGGTGCTGCTCGCGCTTGCGCCGCTGGTGACCCTGGTGGCGCCGGAGCCGGCCACCCCACGCGCAGTGATGCGCGGCGGCGGGCTGCGCGCGGCGGTCCTGGTGCCGCTGCGCGACCTGCTGGCCCGACCCGGGGCGGTCACGATCCTGGGCTTCGTCGCGCTGTTCAAGCTGGGCGAGGCGATGGCCGGGGTGATGACCGCGCCGTTCTACACCCATCTGGGGTTCGATCGCGCCGCGATCGCGGTGGCGAACGGGCCGCTGTCCCTGGCCTGCGCTTTCGCCGGCACCGCGGTCGGCGGCTGGCTGGTGGCACGCGCCGGCGTGGGGCGGGCGCTGCTCGCCACCGGCTGGGTGCAGACCCTCACGATGGGGATGTATCTGGTGCTGGCGGTCTCGGCCGGGCGGGCGCATGTGCTGGTGGCGACGGTGGGTATCGAGGCCTTCGCCGAGGGCATGGCGGATGCCGCCTTCATCACCTACCTGTCCGGCCTGTGCGCGCCGGGATATGCGGCGACGCAATATGCGCTGCTGTCCTCGCTGGCTGCGATCGCGCTGCGCACGGTGGGCGGGTTCTCGGGATTCCTGGCCGCGGCGGTCGGGTGGACGCCGTTCTACACGCTGGCGATGTTCGCAGCACTTCCGGCGATGGCATTGATGTTACGGCTGTTGCGGCGCTACCCGCCGACCGAGCTTGCGGCCGTTTAGCCGAACGCGTCGCCCACCAGCACGATATGCAGCCGTCGCGGGCCATGCGCGCCGAGTTCCAATGCCTGCTCGATATCGGCCGAGCGCGAGGGGCCGGTCACCAGCATCACGTTGCGCGGCATCGCACCCAGCTCGGCGCGCAGCAGGTCCCAGGCTTCCTCGTACGCGCCCACCACGCGATCGGCGCGCAGGATCACGATCGCCGCCTCGGCCAGAAGATTGAGCGTGGTGGGGCGTTCCGGGGCTGACGGCAGCATCAACGTGCCGGTCTCGGCGATGCCGGCGAAACCATGCTGGATCGCAACGCTGTCGGTGGCCTCGGCGCGCCCCTCGCGCAGACGCAGCAGCGGACGGTCGGACCAGGGGATGGCGCGCAGCTCGGGGTGCGGGGCGATCGCCGCGTCCATCGGCAGGTTCTGAGCGGCGAGGTAGTCCGCCACGGCCGCGGGCACGGCCATGTTGTCCGGAACGCGGACGATGGTGCCGAATTCGCGTTCCACATTGGCCGCGAACAGCGCCACCTGACCGGCGTGGTCCAGACGCGAGCGGGCGGGAATCGGATGGCGCGGATGCGCGGCCAGCCGGGCCTGCAGCGCCATCGTCTGATCGGGTGGCAGCGGCCCGCGGCGCAGACCGCGGCGGATCGCGTGCAGGACGGTCTCGCGGCTCATGTGCCACGTCCGGCGCGCTGGGCGCGTGCGTAACGGGCGAAGAACGTATCGCCCTCGGGCGCGGGGAGGTCGCGGCCCGCGGTCCAGCCGCCGGCCAGCGGCAGGCGCGACAGACGGCCCCGGCGGCCGGCCAGGAGACGCATCCCAAAGGCGCCGACGCGGGTCAGGGCGCGATACAGCGCGGGGCGCTTGGCCAGGAACGCCCAGATCGCCAGATTGCGCCGCTGCGCCGCGGGTGTCAGGTGGCGTTCGAATTCGCGTTCGCGCCAGTGGCGCATCAGCCCGGGCAACGGGATTTTCACCGGGCAGACGCTCTCGCATTTGCCGCAGAAGGTGGAGGCGCCGGGCAGAAGGCGGGCCTGGTCCACGCCGATCAGCGCGGGGGTCAGCACGCTGCCCATCGGCCCGGGATAGACCCAGCCATAGGCGTGCCCGCCGACCGCGCCGTAGACCGGGCAATGGTTCATGCAGGCGGCGCAACGGATGCAGCGCAGCATCGGCTGGAATTCGCTGCCGAGCATCCCGGATCGTCCGTTGTCCACGATCACCACGTGATACGCGTCCGGTCCGTCCAGATCCTGGGCTCGCCGCGCACCGGTGGAAAACGTCGTGTAGACCGAGAACTCCTGCCCGGTGGCCGAGCGGGCCAGGACGCGCAGCAGGCTGGTGCAGTCCTCCAGCGTGGGCACCACCTTCTCGATGCTTGCGAGGGCGATATGGACTCGCGGCAGGGTCTGGGTCAGGTCGCCGTTGCCCTCGTTCGTGACAATGACGCTGGACCCGGTCTCGGCAATCAGGAAATTGGCGCCCGTGATGCCGACATCCGCGGCCAGGAATTTCTCGCGCAGACGCGAGCGCGCCTCGGTCAGGATATCGCGGCGTTCGTGGAATACGCGGTCGGGCGGCAGGTCGGTATGGGCGGCGCGGAAGCTTGCCTCCCAGTCCTCGCGGTTCAGATGGAACGCCGGGGCGATAATATGGCTGGGGGTCTCGTGGCGAATCTGGAGGATGTATTCGCCGAGATCGGTTTCCACCGGCTGGATGCCGTTGGCTTCGAGGTGCTCGTTGATGCCGAGCTCCTCGCTGATCATGGATTTGCCTTTGGTCACGGTACGCGCGCCGGCCGCCTGGCAGATTTTCAGGATCGCGGCGCGGGCCTCGGCGGCGTCCGCGCACCAGTGCACGGTGCCGCCGGCGGCCTCCACCTTGGCGGCGTAGGTTTCCAGATAGAAATCCAGATGCGCGAGCGTGTGGTCCTTGATCGCGCGGGCTTCGTCGCGCAGCGTCTCGAACTCCGGGAGCGCGGCGACGGCGGCGGCGCGGCGGGCGATGAACGAACTGCCGCTGCGGGCCAGCGCCTTCTGCAACCCGACATCGGCGAGCGCCCGGCTTGCATTGGCCTTGAAGGCGGGGGAGGTGGCGGTCTGCATGGGCCGGGTTTACCAGGACACGATGCGTCCGCCTATCCGCCCCGAACCGGATTATGCCGCCCTTGCCGCGTTCCGCCACGCGCTGCGGGGGTTCACGGCGTTTTCCGAGGCGGCGGCGCGGGCGGCGGGGCTGACCGCGCGCCAACACCAGGCGCTGCTGGCGATCAAGGGCGCGCCGTCCCCGCCCAGCCTCGGCGCGGTGGCCGCGGCGTTGCTGATCCGGTCGCATTCGGCGGTGGAACTGATCGACCGGCTGGCCGCGCTGGGCCTGGTGGACCGCCGGATCGATCCGGGGGACCATCGCCGCGCGCTGCTGGCGCTGACGCCGCAAGGGGAGGCGATCCTGCGCGGCCTGTCCGAGGCCCATGCGCGGGAACTGGCCGCGATCCGGCCGAGCCTGATCGCGCTGCTGACCCGGTTCGGGCCGGCGTGACGATCGGGGCCTGGGTGTTGCTGCCGATCGGCGGCAGCGGGGCAGCGCCGGGCTGCGCCCTTGCCCGGCGTGCGGGCGGGTGCGATGTTGCGCGCCGATCCGTCACCGGCCGCAAGGCCGGCGGGCGGCGCGCGTGCCAACCGAGGATGTAATGGCGAAAATCAAGGTGAAAACTCCGGTCGTCGAGCTCGACGGCGACGAAATGACCCGGATCATC
>DAHWDR010000307.1:0-8642 GCA_027330745.1 Acetobacteraceae bacterium
AAGCGGCTGATCGCGCGCGGCAAGGAGCGCGGCTACATCACCTTCGATGAGCTGAACGCCGTCCTGCCCTCGGAACAGAACAGTTCCGAGCAGATCGAGGACGTGATGGCCAATCTCAATGAGATGGGCATCCAGGTGGTCGAGAACGAGGAAACCGAAGACGGCGAGACCGCTGCGCCCAAGCCGGCGGAAAAGGCCGAGGAGGTCGAGGAAGAGCAGACCGGCAATATCGACGAAGAGACCGCCGGCCGCACCGACGATCCGGTGCGCATGTATCTGCGCGAGATGGGCAGCGTCGAGCTGCTGTCGCGTGAGGGCGAGATCGCGATCGCCAAGCGCATCGAGGCCGGCCGCGACATGATGATCGGCGGCCTGTGCGAAAGCCCGCTGACCTTCAAGGCGATCATCGCCTGGCAGGAGCAGCTGAAAACCGGGCGCATGCTGCTACGCGACATCATCGATCTGGAAGCCACGCAAGGCGGCGGCGCCGAGCCCAACGCGGTCGTGGAACCCGCCGAGGTGCGCGAGACCTTCGCCGTCCCCGAGGATGGCGACGCCGAGGACGAAAGCGAAGGCGCCGGCCTGTCGCTGTCGGCGCAGGAGGAGAAACTCAAGCCCGAGGTGCTGGCGACCTTCGAGGAGATCGAAACCCTCTATAAGAAGCTGCAGAAGATGCAGTCCCGGCGCCTGGACACGATGACTTCCGGCGAGGAAGTCAACGCGCGTTCGGAGAAATCCTACGAGAAACTGCGCGAGGAACTGGTCCTGAAAGTGGCCCAGGTGCGGCTGCACAATAATCGCATCGAGGAGTTGGTCACCCAGCTCAAGGAGCTCAACCAGCGCCTCACCGCGCATGAGGGCGCGCTGCTGCGCCTGGCCGAAGGCTGCAAGGTTAATCGCGAGGAGTTCCTGAAAACCTATCGCGGCGCCGAGCTTGACCCGAACTGGCTGGACCGCGTGGCCCGCCTGCCCGGCAAGGGTTGGAAGACCTTCGCCGCGCGCGATCCGGAACATGTGGCCACCGTGCGCGGACATATCGGCGCGGTCGCAAACGATACCGGCCTGCCGATCGGTGAGTTCCGCCGCGTGTATATGACCGTCTCGCGCGGCGAACGCGACTCCGCGCGCGCCAAGAAGGAGATGATCGAGGCCAATCTGCGGCTGGTGATCTCGATCGCCAAGAAATATACCAATCGCGGCTTGCAGTTCCTGGATCTGATCCAGGAGGGCAATATCGGCCTGATGAAGGCGGTCGATAAGTTCGAATACCGCCGCGGCTACAAGTTCAGCACCTACGCCACCTGGTGGATCCGTCAGGCGATCACGCGCTCGATCGCCGATCAGGCGCGCACCATCCGTATCCCGGTGCACATGATCGAGACGATCAACAAGCTGGTCCGCACCTCGCGCCAGATGCTGCACGAGATCGGCCGCGAGCCGGCGCCGGAGGAACTGGCGGAAAAGCTTGGCATGCCGCTGGAGAAAGTGCGGAAAGTGCTGAAGATCGCCAAGGAGCCGATCAGCCTGGAAACGCCGATCGGTGACGAGGAAGACAGCCATCTGGGCGATTTCATCGAGGACAAGGCGGCGATCATTCCGCTGGACGCGGCGATCCAGGCCAATCTGCGCGAAGCCACCACGCGCGTGCTGTCCTCGCTGACCCCACGCGAGGAGCGCGTGCTGCGGATGCGCTTCGGGATCGGCATGAACACCGACCACACGCTGGAAGAAGTGGGCCAGCAATTCAACGTCACGCGCGAACGTATCCGCCAGATCGAGGCGAAGGCGCTGCGCAAGCTCAAGCACCCGTCGCGGTCGCGCAAGCTGCGCAGCTTCCTCGACGATTGATGCGGGACAGAACAGGCAAGGCCACGAGGTGCTTCGCCCTGGCCGCCCCCCCGCCCGGAACCAAAGAGAAAGGTTCCAACGGACCGCCCCTGGGGGTGGGTCAGGGGGCGACGCCCGTCGGTGTTCTGTTCCGGCAAACGTCATGACCACCACCACCCGCGTCGGCGTAACGGTCACGTTCCTGCGCATGGACCGCGCACCTGCCGAACCCGCGCCCGCCTTGCCGGTTGGCTGCCAGGTGGCGCGCGCCGAGACCTGCTCCGTCCCGTTCTATCGCTATCTCTACAACACCGTCGGCGCCGACTACGTCTGGTGGTTGCGTCGGACCTTGCCGGACGGCGATATCGCGGCACTCCTCGGCGATCCGTTGGTGTCGATCCACGTGCTGTATCGCCGCGGCGAGCCGGCCGGGTTCTACGAGCTCGATGCCCGCTACTGGCCTGACATCAACCTCAGTTATTTCGGCCTGCTCCCCTGGGCGGTCGGCAGCGGCGTGGGTTACGCCCTGCTGCGTCAGGCGGTTGACGCAGTGTGGCGCCAGGGCGCGCGCGGCATGACCGTCAATACCTGCACCGCCGATCACCCGCGCGCGCTGCCCAACTACCAGCGCGCCGGGTTTCGCACGCTGCGTCAGGTGCGCGAGGTGTGGGATGTGCCGACAAACCTGGGTCTGGT
This sequence comes from Acetobacteraceae bacterium, assembly GCA_027330745.1. GTDB lineage: Bacteria > Pseudomonadota > Alphaproteobacteria > Acetobacterales > Acetobacteraceae > JAJZVS01. The sequence continues at coordinate 2,524 of DAHWDR010000307.1, forward strand.
CATTCCGGACCGGCTGCGTCTGTAACAATGGTACCCTGCCCGGCGACGAGCAGCCGCCCGTCCGCCGCCCGAACCCAGAAATCGTAGATCATTCCGCGCGGATCAGACAGTCTTACCCGCGCACGCACCGCCAAAGCGCCGAACGCCGCCACGTCCAGCCGCGGCACGAACAACGCGATGCGCCGTAATCCCGCGATCACCCCAGGCGCCGCATCCGCGGTCAGGGCGCCATGCAGCGCCGCGGCCTGCATCCCGTATTCCACCCCGGTCACGGCTCCCAGCCGTCCCTCGGCCCGCAGCGGGTTCGCCGGATCCAGATGCGACACCGCGCGGCACCGGATTTCGCGCCCGTCCCAGCGCAGCGCCGCCGCGAGCAGGCACATCGCGCCTTGCTGCGGGATCAGCGCCCGGATGCGCGCGGTGCCGAGCATGGCTGTAGCTCCATCGTGACCTGCCCGCCGAACAGCCGCAGCGCCAGGGATGCGGTCTCGCGCCGCGCCAGCGCCTCCAGCAGCCGCAGGCCGCGGCCGGCCGGATTGGCCGCGGCGATTTCGCGCAACGGCGGCGCAAGCGGCAGCTCCGCCGTGGGATCGAGCGGCGTTGCGCGATAGTCCAGCCGCAGCGTCGCCAGCCCATCCCCGGGCGGCCCCAACACCAAGCCCAGACCGCACGCGAAGCGGGTCGGCCGCAGCGCCGCCAGCGGCACCGGCAGCGGCAGATCATAGACGACCAGCAGGACCGTCGCTCCGTCCGCCGCTACCTCGGACGCCACTCGCAACAGCGCCGCGGCCAGGCTTCCGTCATGCCCGGTCAGGCTGGTGACGGGGGCGGCGGATCGCGCGGCGATGCTCCAGTATCCTGCCGCGGCGTTGTGCACCGAGTTGTGGAACTGCGTGGGCGAGACCGACGGGTCCGGCCCGGCCAGGGTTTCCAGCAGCGCGCCCACCACCGCCCCGTCGCCGTTGGCGCTGGCGAACACCCCCGGGATCGCTCCCGGCGCGATGCCGGCGGAGGTGGACGCTTCGGCCGCCACCGTCAGCGCCAGGCGCACCGACGCCGCGGCCCGCCGTCGCTCATTCGCGGCGAGCAGGGTCGGCGCCGGAAGCGGCGGTTCGGCGAACACGAACGGGGCCGACCCCGCCAGCACCGGTCGCGCCGCCTCCCATCCCGGCAGGCCCGGCATCCACACGCTCACGCCCAGGATCGCCGCCTCGATCACGCCGCACCCAGGACCAGGCTGCAATTGATCCCGCCGAAGCCGAAGGAGTTGCTCAGGACGTGCCGCACCGGGCGGGATTCGTGCGCCACCAGGATGTGCGCGCCCAGCGCCGGGTCGGGCGCGCCCAGGAACAGGCCGCCCGGCAGCAATCCGTGGGTGATGCACAAGGCGGAAATCGCGGCCTCCACGATCCCCGCCGCTCCCAGCGTGTGGCCGGAATAACCCTTGGTGGAACTGCACGGCGTCCCGGGGCCGAATACCGACAGCATCGCGGCGTCCTCCATGGCATCGTTGGCTGGCGTGCCGGTGCCGTGCAGGTTCACGTAGTCGATGGCCTCGGGCGCCAGGCCGGCGGCATCGAGCGCGGCGTGCATCGCCGCCGCTGCGCCGGCACCGTCCGGGCGTGGCGCGGACATATGGTAGCCGTCGCTGCTGGCTCCGGCGCCGAGCAACGCCACGCCCGCGCCCTGGCGTTCCAACAAGGTGAAGCCCGCCGCCTCGCCGATCGACAACCCGGCGCGATCGGCGGCGCCGGGCCGGCAGGGGACGGGCGAGATCAGTTCCAGCGCGGCGAATCCCCGCAACGTCATCCGGCACAGGCTGTCCGCGCCGCCCACCACCGCGGCGTCCGCCAGGCCTGCCGCAATCAGCCGTTCCGCGTCGGCGAAGGCCCGCGCGGACGAGGCGCAGGCGGTGGAGACGACGAAGGCGGGGCCATCGAGCGCCAGCGCCGCGGCGACGAATTGGGCTAGCGCCGCCATGTCATGCGTATGATCGTAATCGAACCATTCCGGCAGCGTGCCGGAGGCGGGATCGCGCGCGCGATAGGCGTCTTCGGCGGAGAGAATGCCTGAGGTGCTGGTGCCGACCACCACCGCGATCCGTCCGGCGCCATACCTGCCCCGGGCGCGGGCGACGGCATCGGCAAATCCATCGGTACGCAGGGCCAGGTCGGCCAGGCGATGGGTGCGGCAGTCGAAGCGGGCCAGGGCGGCGGGCAGGCGATGGTCCTCGATGCCCGCCACGCGGCCGATATGACCGGCGCGCAGCTCCAGAAAATCGCAGGGACGCAGGCCGGAGCGGCGGCCGAGCAGCGACTCCCAGGTCGCCGCGAGCCCCGCGCCCATGGCGCTGACCAAGGTGGTGGCGGTCAGGAACAGCGGCAAGCGGCGTGGCATCAGTCGGGGTGATCTCCAGTGGCGGGTTGGTCGGTTGCGCCCGGCAGCGGCCCGGCGAACAGGAACCCCGTTATCATGGCCGCCGCCGCGCCGATGACAACCGTCAGCCCGATCTGGCGCAACAGCGGCGTGCGCGCCGTCGCCAGCAGCCCGAAGGTCAGCAACGTCATCGCGTTGCAGACCACCAGGGTGCGCAAGGTTCGCGCGCGCTCTTCGGCATCGATCTGCGTACGCGCGAAGAACAAGGCGTAGTCGATCCCTACCCCCGCGGCCAGTTGCAGTGCGACCACCTGCAGCAACGACACCCGAACCTCAAGCACGGTCAGCGCCGCTGCGGCTACCACCAGCGCCGCCACCACCGCGCCGGCGACCCGGGCCACGCGCAACGGATCGCGCAATCCCACGAACAGCAGCGCCAGCGCCGCCAGCCCGCCCCAGGCCAGACGCCGCAGCGCCGCGGCAGTGGCCCCCGTCATCAGCCGTGCCGCCTCGGTTGCCACGTCCACATACAGAACGCCCGCGCGACGCAGGGCCGCCGCCACCTGCGCCGGGTGCTGTACCCCCGAAGGCGCGATCAGCCCGTACCATCGCCCGCCGCGTTCCAGCAGCAGCGGCGCCAGCCGCGCCGCCAGTACCGGGTCTCGCACATCTCCCAGCGTCACCGGCCGCGCCGTCCGCGCCGCCGCTACATCGGCCAGGAACGGAGCGAAGGCGTCGGCGCGGAACCCCAGCCCGGCCGTCGCCGCTGCCATGCGCCGCGCCAGCACGTCCGGCGCCGGCAGCGCGGCCTGCCGGGCCCGTTGCGTGGCCGCACTCGGCAGCAGCCGGGCCGCATCGTCCGCGCCCGAGATAGCGCCGGTCGCGCGCAGCCGGGCCAGCACCGGCGCCACCGCCGCCTCGGCGCGTAGCACCGCCTCGGCCGAATTGCCGCGCACCAGTCCCAGCTGCCCCGCATCCGGTGCGCCCACCTCCGCGCGCAATGCGCTATCCGCCGCCAGGACCGAGGCGGGCACCGGGCTCAGCGCCGCCAGGTCCCGTGCGAAGCGCGGCCCGCCGGACACGCCGAGGAACACGCCACACGCCGCCACGACCGCCACCCCGCCCCAGCGGAACCGGCGCCAGCGTTCCACCCCAAGCAGCCCCCCGGTATCCCCGAATCCCACCGGCGCCAGCCGCGCCGCGACCACCAGCGGCGGCAACAGCACCCAGGTGACCACCGCCGCCACCCCCAGCCCCGCGACCGCGATCAGCCCCAGGGCGGCGATTGCCGGCAGGCCCGCGAACACCATGCCCGACAGGCCCAGCAACGCGCTTGCCACCGCCAGCGCGAAGGTCGGGCCGATACGGCGCAACGTCCCGGCCGGGGTCTCATTCTGCTTGCGATGGCCGATGAACAGCACCGGGTAATCGACGCTCACGCCCAGCATGGTCATGCCGAACCCGAACGCCATCCCCTGCACCGACCCGCTCCAGGCTTGGGCCAGCGCCGTGGCCCCCGCCACACCCAGCGTCAGGGGGATCAGGATTGCCGCGATCGCCACCGCCGAGCGGAACCGCCACACCAGCAGCGCCGTCACAGCCAATGCCGAGAGGACCGAAATCCGCAGTACGTCCGCCCGCACGGTCCGCTCGGCCGCTTCGCTCAGCACTGCCGTGCCGCCCAACACCAGCTGCGCCCCGGGCGGTGCGAGCGCGGCAAAATCGGCTCGGATCGTCGTGATCGCGCGTTGCCCGGCGGTCAGGTCGATGCCGGGGGCGCGGGTCTCGGCCAGGATCAGCGCGCGCGGCGCCGTTGCGGGCCGCTGGGCGGCGAACCACACGCCGTCCCGAGCGCCGATCCGGCTGCCACCGGTCCAGGCTCGCGCCAGTGCCAGACCGGCCCCGGTCGGGTCGCGCAGCCCAAACCGCGCCACCAGCGGGGATGCGGCGGACCCAAGGCCGGTCAGCACCGCCCGCGCGTCCTGTCGCAGCGCCGGCCGCGTGAACGAAGCGGCGTTGACCGCCGGGGACAGCAGGTAGCGCTGGGCGAACAGGAATCGTGCCCCGGGCGAGTCCAGGACGTCCCCGCTCCCGTTCCGCACCAGGCTGAACTGGCCCGAGGCGGCCAGCCGGGCCGTCAGCGCCCGGCTCAGCGCGGCCAGGCGCGACGCGGGCACGCCCTGCAAGCCGATCAGCACCAATCGGTTGGCGGCGCCGCTTTGCAACTCGCGCAGCATGAAGCGGGAAGCCGGCGTTTGCGCGCGCGGCAACAGATCGGCCAGGTCGGTGCGGAAGCGCGCTGCCCGCAGCGCCGCCCCCGCCAGGATCAGCGCCAGCGCCAGCGCCGCCAGAACCGGCCAGACGCGCCTCATCGACCGCGCCTCATGGAGCGAACTGGATGGTCATCACGCTACGGTCCCCATTGGCGGCCACGGTCCGCATCGCCGCCACGGTCCCGCCGCTTCCGGTGATCGTGACGCGCGCGACCAACCGGGTCAGCGCCGCATCGCGCGGGGTCAACACCAGGATCCAGGCAGCGGCGGTACCCGTCATCCGCGCATGATACCAGTGTCGCAGCAGTGCCAGGTTGCCCGACAGGGTCCCCAGAATGGCCGCTACCAGCCCGCCGATCGCTGGCTCCTGCGTCAGATCGATGCGCCGCGCTGGGCCGCCGTCCAGGCGTAGCGACAGCCGCGCCCCGTGGACCGAGAGCACCTCGGACCGGGGCCAGTTGGTGACCTTGTCGAACCGGTCCGGCCGGTCATAGCCCAACCGGCCCGAGCTGCGCAGCGGCGCGGCCAGCGCGGCCAGCGTCTTCGTCTCGGTGAACAAGGCGCGCCGATGGGGCACCGCAGCCAGGGCCGCCATCACGCGCCCGAGCAACCCCGGCGCCGCGGCTGGCGCGACGAGCGCGGCCAGCAACGCCCGCCGCGGCAGCACCGGATCAGCCCGCCCCGGCATCCGGCGCGTCCTCCCAGACATCGTGGAAATTGAACCACTGATACGGATGGGCGCGCGCCATCGCGCCCAGGCGGTCGGCATAGGCGCCAATGCTGCGCGCCAGTGCGGCCTCGCGTCCGGCGCGCGGCAGATCGATGCGGGTGGCGAAGGGTTCGAAATGCAGCGCATAGCGGCGCTTGCCGATGCACGGGCCGAAGAACAGCAGGACCGGCGCACCCAGCGCCCCGGCCAGGCGAAACGGTCCGGTCGGGAAGGCGGCGGGCGCGCCCAGGAACGGCACGCGCAGCATCCGCTCCGGAGCCAGCGCGGGGTCGGGCGCGCGATCGGCCAGAATGCCAAGGATTTCGCCGCGCGCCAGCGCCTCCCGCGCGGCCAGCATCGCTTCGGGCGTGCCGAGCCGGATCACGGCGGCGGCAAAATCGGGGTCGAGCCGTTCCAGTCGGCGCGAGACCCCGCCATGCCTGGCATGATGCATCATCATCCGCACCGGCACCGGGGCGTTGCGGCCGAACGCTCGTAGCGCTTCGAAGCTGCCCAGATGGGCACCAAGCAGGATCACGCCGCGGCCTTCCGCCAGGGTGGCTTCCAGGGCGGCCACCCCGTCCGCCTCGAAGCGATAGCCCTCGGTCCGCCCAGCGAGGAAGAAGATCCGATCCAGCAACATCGTCGAGAACGCGAAGACGTGGCGGAAGCGGGCGATCATGCCCGGCTCGCGCCCCAGCGCGCGGCGCAGAAAGCGCAGCGACGCCCGCCGCGCGCTGGGGGCGGCGACCACGAAATAC
>DAHWDR010000313.1:0-13475 GCA_027330745.1 Acetobacteraceae bacterium
TGCAGATCGACATAGACCGACAGCGGATGCGCGACGCCGATCGCGTAGGCGATCTGCAAGGTGCAACGATCCGCCAGCCCGGCCGCGACCACGTTCTTGGCCAGATAGCGGCAGGCATAGGCGGCCGAGCGGTCCACCTTGGTCGGGTCCTTGCCCGAGAACGCGCCGCCGCCATGCGGGGCGGCGCCGCCATAGGTATCGACGATGATCTTGCGCCCCGTCAGACCGCAATCGCCGTCCGGCCCGCCGATCACGAACTTCCCGGTGGGGTTCACGTAGAACTCGCGCTCGGCCGGCATCCAGCCGCGCGGCAGCGTGTCTTCGACCAGCGGCCAGAGCATCCGCTTGATTTCGGCCTGATCCAGGTCCTCGACATGCTGGGTGGAGACCACGACCGAAGTGGCGCCGACCGGCTTGCCGTCCACGTAGCGCAAGGTGACCTGGCTTTTCGCGTCCGGCAGCAGGCCGGCCACTTTGTGGTCGCGGCCGCGGCGCAGTTCGCTGATCCGGCGCAGGATCAGATGCGCGTAATACAGCGGCGCCGGCATCAGCGCGGGGGTCTCGCGGCAGGCATAGCCGAACATCAGGCCCTGATCGCCCGCGCCTTCGTCCTTGTTGCCCGCCGCGTCCACGCCCTGCGCGATATCGACGGACTGGGCATGCAGGTGACAGGCGATGTCGGCGTTCTTCCAGGAAAACCCTTCCTGGTCGTAGCCGATATCGTGGATCGCGAGCCGGCAGAGATGGGCCAGGTACTCGGGTGTCACCGTCTCCGGCCCGCGGGTTTCTCCGGCGAGCACCACGCGGTTGGTGGTCACCAGCGTCTCGCACGCCACGCGCGCATACGGGTCGGCGGCGAGGAACGCGTCCAGGACCGTATCGCTGAGCCGGTCCGCGACCTTGTCCGGATGGCCTTCGGAGACGGATTCCGATGTGAACAGATAGTCGCCCGAGTCGCGCATGGCCTGGTCCTGGGATCCGATCGGTGGAAAGCGGGATACCCCGGGGTCCGGCCAGGGGCAGGGCTGATTGGCGGAAACCTCTCCCTCGGTCAAGACTCGGTCGTGCCGCGGTTTGCACAGCAAGTCGGCGCCTTCCCGCGCTTGGCGCCGCGGCCCGACTCCCCCATGATGCCGCGCGATCCGCGATGGGAGGGAAACATGGACCAACAGCGCTGGGCCCGACGGCCGGAAGGTTCGACCTGGGGCGATTTCGGTCCCGACGACGAACTCGGCCGGCTCAATCTGGTAACGCCGGCGCAGGTGCTGCTAGGCGTTGCCGAGGTCCGCACCGGGCGGACGTTCTGCCTGTCCTTGCCGCTCGATTACCCGGGCGGGCAGATCCTCAATCCGCGCCGCGGCCCGCCGGTCCTGCAACCCACGTTGCGCGACGGCAAGCCCAACATGAACTACCCGCTGCGCTGCGACGATCCGACCCTGCTCGATATCGTCAGCGACGATCAGGTCATCCTGACCCTGCAATATTCCACGCAATGGGACAGCCTGGCCCATGTCGGGCAGATGTTCGATGTCGATGGCGACGGGCAGCTGGAAGACGTGTACTACAACGGCTTCCGCGCCGGCCGCGACATCATCGGCCCGGTGAATTACGATACCAAGGGCAACCAGACCCCGTCCGGCCAGCCGCAGGGCGCGCGCCATCTGGGCCTGGAGCCGATGGCCAAACACGGCATCCAGGGCCGCGCGGTGATGATCGATCTGGAAGCCCATTTCGGGCGCTCGGGGCATATCGTCGGCTACGAAGACCTGATGGCGGTGCTGGCCAAGGACAAGGTCGCGATCGAGCCGGGCGATTTCGTCTGTCTGCGCACCGGTTTTGCCCAGTTGCTGCTGGACATGAAGAAGCAGCCGGACCGCGAGACGCTGTTCAACACCACCTCGGCGCTGGACGGGCGCGATCCGCGGCTGCTGCAATGGGTGACCGACACCGGGCTGGTCGCGCTGCTGGCCGATAATTATGCGGTGGAAGCGGCCCCGGCGCGGCCTTGCGCCGATGCGTTCTGCGCCTCCCTGCCGTTGCACGCGCATTGCCTGTTCAAGCTGGGCGTGTATCTGGGCGAGATGTGGTACCTGTCGGAACTGGCTGACTGGCTGCGCGCCAACGGCCGCACGCGCTTCCTGCTGACCGCGCCGCCGCTGCGTCTGCCCGGCGCGGTGGGGTCGCCGGCGACGCCGATCGCAACGGTGTAAACCCCGGGGCGGGTAGGACGACCGGGGTGCCTCCGCGTTCGTCATGGCCGGGCTTGACCCACGGCCATGACGGGGCGGAAGCCGCGCGCCGCTACTCGACCGGCTCGGGTTCCCGCTGCGGTTTCGCCGCGATCTGCGCCATGGCGTGCTCGACGTGGCGGGAGAACACGAACTCGGCCGGACGCTGGCCATCGAGCGCGATGTCGGGGGCCATTGCCCCGTCCGTACGGATGCCGCGCAGGGTCTGCGCGAGCGCGCGCCAGGGGCGGCGGATGGTCTCCGTGACCGCGGTCGCCTCATAGCCCGAATGGACCATGCAGTCGGCGCATTTCTCGTAGTTGCCGGTGCCGTAGCGGTCCCAGTCGGTGGTTTCCATCAGCTCCTTGAAGGTCTTGGTATAGCCCTCGCCCAGCAGGTAGCAGGGGCGCTGCCAGCCGAAATAGGTCCGCGTCGGGTTGCCCCAGGGGGTGCAATGGAAGCTCTGGTTGCCGGCCAGGAAATCGAGGAACATGGACGACTGGTTGAACGCCCATTTCTTTTTCCCCCCGGACGTCCCCTGGCGGGCGAAAATCCCCCGGAACAGCTCCTTGGTCCGTCGCCGGTTCAAGAAATGCTGCTGGTCCGGCGCGCGTTCGTAGGCGTAGCCCGGAGAGACGCTGATCCCATCGATCCCCATCGCCATCGCATCGTCGAAGAACGCAGCGACCTTTTCCGGCTCGGAATTGTCGAACAAGGTGGCGTTGATGATCACGCGGAACCCGGCCTTCTTCGCCGCCGCGATCGCCGCCACCGCGCGGTCGTACACGCCGTCCTGGCACACCGAGGCGTCGTGCTCGGCCTTCGCGCCATCCAGATGCACCGACCACGTAAAATACGGCCCCGGCTTGAACAGGTGCATCTTCTTCTCAAGCAGCAGCGCATTGGTGCAGACGATCACGAATTTCTTGCGCGCAATGGCGCCGTCCACCACCTGGTCGATTTCCTTGTGCAGCAACGGCTCGCCGCCGGCGATCACCACCACCGGGGCGCCGCATTCATCGACCGCCTCCAGGCAGTCGGCCACCGACAGGCGCTGGTTCAGGATTTCCGCCGGATAGTCGATCTTGCCGCAGCCGGCGCAGGCCAGATTGCAGCGAAACAGCGGCTCCAGCATCAGCACCAGCGGGTAGCGCTTGCGCCCGATCAGGTGCTGCTTCAGCACATAGGCGCCCACGCGGATCGCCTGGTTCAACGGCACGGCCATCGTGTTCAGTCCTTTGCAGCCAGGTCAGGCATCCGCCAGCTCGGCGGGGAAGCGGAAGCGCACATTTTCGGCCACGCCGTCCAGGGTCGCGACCTCGATCGGGCCGAAGCGGCGTAGCCCCTCGATCACGCCCTGGACCAGGGTTTCGGGGGCGGACGCGCCAGCGGTCACGCCGACCGAGGCGGCGGCGGCGAACCAGCCGGGTTGTAGCGAGTCGGCGTCATCGATCAGGTAGGCGGGCTTACCCAGTTCCTCACCGATTTCCCGCAATCGATTGGAATTGCTGCTGTTGCGGGACCCGACCACCAGGATCACGTCCACCGCCGCGGCCAGATCCCGCACCGCCTGCTGGCGATTCTGCGTTGCGTAGCAGATATCGCGCACGTCCGGGCCGACGATCGCGGGGAAGCGCGCGGTCAGCGCGGCGATGATCCCGCGCGTGTCATCCACGGACAGCGTGGTCTGGGTGATGTAGGCGAGTTTCGCGGGGTTGTGGACGCTCAGCCGGGCCACATCGGCGACCGTCTGGACCAGATGCACCGTGCCGTCGATCTGGCCGATCGTGCCTTCCACCTCGGCGTGGCCGGCATGGCCGACCAGCACGATGTCGCGGCCCTGGGCGGCGTAGCGGCGGCCCTCGTTATGGACTTTGGCCACCAGCGGGCAGGTGGCGTCGATCACCGGCAGATTGCGTTCGCGCGCCACGGCTTCCACGCGGCGGGCGACGCCATGGGCGGAGAACACGGTCATCGCCCCGGGCGGCACCTGATCGAGTTCATCGACGAACACGGCGCCGCGGGTGCGCAGGTCCTCCACCACGTGGCGGTTATGGACGATTTCATGGCGGACATAGATCGGCGGGCCGTATTTCTTGAGGGCGCGCTCCACGATCTCGATCGCGCGCTCCACGCCGGCGCAGAAGCCGCGGGGTTGGGCCAGAATCACGCGCATCGGGGTCTCCGCCAGCGGGGCGTCGCCAGGGGGGCGTCGCCAGGGAGGATGGAGCGGTCTGGGCCAAATCTCCGCTGGGCCAAATCTCCAACCGGGTCGCTGGGATATGGCATAGCGACCCTGGCGGGGCAATGCACGGCGGATCACGTCACAGGGGAATTGGGTGAACGATCGGTAGGCTCCCGCCACCGCTCCCGCCGGCGACGAGGTGGGGGGGCCGGGGTTTGTGTCCGCGATTGGCTGCACCGGCCCCGTCACAGATCCTCGATCCGCTCCACCCCGGGCAGCTGCGCCATCGCCTGCAACAGTGCCGGGGTGACGCTGAACCCGCCCGGCAGCGCGAGTTCCACGCTGCGCGCCGGATCGGTGCGGGCCAGCAGGAACACCCGGCCACGCCCGCCGGCGCTGCCCGCCAGCGCGCTCCGGATCGGGTCCAGCGCCGCGGTCTCGGCCAGCCAGACCCGCACGCTGGCCCCGGACGCGGCGGCGGCGCGTTCCAGCGCGGTGATATCCAGCGCCGTCGCGCGCATCTGCTCCCCCTGGGTCTGCAACTCCGCGCTGACCAGGATGTTGCTGCCCGCCACCAGCAGCTCCCGCGCGCCCCCCAGCACCTCGCTGAACACGGTCACCTCGGTGGACCCCGAGGTATCGGTCAGCCGCACGAACGCCATCCGGTTGCCGGCGCGGGTGCTGCGTTCCTTGATCGCCACCACGGTGCCGGCAATCTTGGCCCGCGACGCGCCGGCCTGGGCGCGCGACTCCAGCTCGGCGATCGGCACCGCGCCAATCCGGCGCAGTGCCTGGCGATAGGCGTCCAGCGGATGGGCGGTCAGGTGGAAGCCGACCGCCTCGGCCTCGTAGCCCAGCCGTTCCAGCGACGGCCAGTCCTGCGCATCGGCCAGCCGCAACGGTTCCGGCTCCGCACCGCCGCCGAACAGCCCGATCTGGCCCGAGGACGCCTCGGCCGCGGTCGCCTGGGCGCGGCGCAGGATCGTTTCGGCGCCGCCGAACAACCGGGCGCGGTTCGCCTCCAGCCGGTCGAACGCGCCGGCGCGGATCAGATTTTCAAGCTGCATCCGGTTGAGCTGACGCGGATCGACGCGCGCGGCGAAATCCGCCAGATCGGCGAAATCCCGCCCGTCGCGCGCGCGGGCGAGCGCCTGCATCGCCGCGAATCCCACTTTCTTCACCGCCGCCAGCGCGTAGCGGATCGCCAGCTTGCCGTCCGCCCCGCGCTCCACCGTGAAATCCGCCGTCGAGCGGTTGATGTCAGGCGGCAGGATCGGGATTCCGCTGCGCTCGGCTTCCTGTTTCAGCCCCGCCAGCCGATCGGTATTGGCGATGGCCAGGCTCATGGACGCAGCCAGGAACACTTCCGGATGGTTCGCCTTCAGCCACGCGGTCTGATAGGATACCAGCGCGTAGGCGGCGGCGTGCGACTTGTTGAACCCATAATCGGCGAATTTCGCCATCAGGTCGAACACTTCGTCGGCCTTCTCGCGGCCGATCCCGCGCGCGGTCGCGCCGGTGACGAAGATCGCGCGCTGCGCTTCCATCTCACTGCGGATTTTCTTGCCCATCGCCCGGCGCAGCAGATCCGCGGCGCCCAGCGAGTACCCCCCCATGCGCTGGGCGATCTGCATCACCTGTTCCTGATAGACGATGATGCCGTAGGTCTCGCCCAGGATGTCGGCCAGATCGGGATGCGGCGGCTGCCACGCCTCGCCGTGCTTGCGCCGGCAATAATCGGGGATATTGGCCATCGGCCCCGGGCGATACAGCGCGCCGAGCGCGATCAGGTCCTCGAACCGGTCCGGGTGCATCTGGCGCAGCGCATCGCGCATGCCCTGGCCTTCGAACTGGAACACCCCGCCGGCATCGCCGCGCGCCAGCATCTCGTACGTCCTGGTATCGTCCAGCGGCAGCGCGGCAGGATCGAACGTCACCCCCAGATCGTGCAGAAACGCGCGCGCGCGTTCCAGGATGGTCAGCGTCGTCAGGCCCAGGAAGTCGAATTTCACCAGCCCCGCCTGCTCGACATATTTCATCGAGTATTGCGTGACCAGGAACTCCGACCGCGGATCGCGGTACAGCGGCACCAGCTCGATCAGCGGCCGATCGCCGATCACCACGCCGGCGGCATGGGTGGAGGCGTGGCGATACAGCCCCTCGATCTGCTGCGCTGTCTCCAGCAGGCGGCGGACGGATTCGTCATCGTCGCGCATCTGTTGCAGCCGCGGCTCGCCGGCGACCGCCTGCGCCAGCGTCACCGGCTGGGCGGGATTGTTGGGGATCAGCTCGGCGATCCGGTTGACCTGGCCGAATGGCAGGCCGAGCACCCGGCCCACATCGCGCACCGCGGCGCGCGCTTGCAGCTTGCCGAAGGTGATGATCTGCGCCACCCGATCGGCGCCGTATTCCTGGCGCACGTAGTCGATCACGCGATCGCGCCCCTCCTGGCAGAAATCGATGTCGAAATCAGGCATCGACACGCGCTCGGGGTTCAGGAAGCGTTCGAACAGCAGGTCGAAGCGCAGCGGGTCCAGATCGGTGATGGTCAGCGCCCAGGCCACCAGCGATCCGGCGCCCGAACCGCGCCCCGGCCCGACCGGAATATCCTGCGCTTTCGCCCATTGGATGAAATCGGCGACGATCAGGAAATACCCGGCGAAGCCCATGCGCTGGATCACGCCGAGCTCGTATTCCAGCCGCTCGGCATAGCGCGCGCGCGCGGCCGGGTCGGCGCCGGCAAGCCGGACCGCCAGTCCCTCGCCAGCCATGGCGCGCAGCGTTTCTTCTTCCGTCTGGCCGGGGCGCACCTTGGGGCTGCGCGGCAGCAGCGGCTTGCGGGTCTCGGCCATCACCGCGCAGCGCCGGGCAATCGCCAACGTGTTGTCGCAGGCCTCCGGTAGATCGGCGAACAGCAGACGCATCTCGGGGGCGGGTTTGAACCAGGAAGCGGGGCTGACGCGGCGGCGATCCGGGTCGGCCAGCTGGCGGCCCTCGGCGATACACAGCAGCGCGGCATGCGCCTCGGCCATGTCGGGGGTGGCGAAGTAGCAATCATTGGCGGCGACCAGCGGCAGCGCGCGGCGGTCGGCCAGCGCGATCAGGCCGGGTTCCACGGCGCGGTCGGCTTCGCTGTCGTGCCGGTGCAGCTCGATCGCGCAGCGATCGGGGAAGGCCTCCGCCAGCGCGTCGCTCAGGCGCTCGGCCTCGGCAAGCTGCCCATCCGCCAGCAGCCGCGCCAACGGGCCGGCGGTGCCGCCGGTCAGCAGGATCAGCCCGGCGGCGTGGGCGGCGATGGCCTCCAGCGCCATCTGCGGTTTCAGGCCCGGCTCGGTGTCCAGGAAGCCACGCGAGGACAGGCGTTGCAGATTGGCGAGACCGGCCGCGTCCTGGGCCAGCAGGACCATCGGATCGGGCGCCAGGCGGGGTGCGTCGGCGCGGGCCAGCGCGATCTGGCAGCCGATGATCGGCTGCACGCCCCGGGCGGCGCAGGCTTGCGAGAACTCCAGCGCGCCGAACAGGTTGGCGGTGTCGGTGATGGCGACCGCGGGCATCCGCGCGCTGGCGGCGAGGGTGGCGATCTTGTCGGGTTTGATCGCGCCCTCGCTGAGCGAATAGGCGGAGTGGACGTGGAGATGGACGAAATCGGCGTGGGGCATGACCCCACCCTAGGCCCGGGCGCCGAGTCGGGGGAGTGCCGCTAGTGTCCCGACGCCGAGATACCGTCCCCACGCGTCGGGCCTCACGCGTCGGGACACTGGCCACTTGCTTTCAGTGGCCTGCTTGACCCTGAAATGGGAAGGCATTTCAGGGGCAGGACACTACGCCGGAATCCGCACCGGCAGTTCCGCGATCCCGCGGATGAAGTTGGAATAGATGCGCCGCGGCTCCCCCAGTACCTCGATGCGCGGGAAGCGCTTCATGATTTCCTCCCACAGCACCGTCAGTTGCAGCTCGGCCAGCCGCGCGCCGACGCAGCGATGGATCCCATACCCGAACGACAAATGCTGCCGCGGCTTGCCGCGATCGATCCGGAACCGGTCCGGCTCCTCCACGTAATCCGGATCGCGATTGGCCGACACGTACCACATCGCCACCTTGTCCCCGGCCCGGATCTTCTGCCCCCCCACTTCGGCATCCGCGATCGCGGTCCGCCGCATATGGATGATCGGCGATTGCCAGCGCACGATCTCCTGCGCCGCCGCCGCCGCCCGCCGCGGGTCGGCGCGCAGTTTCGCCATCTGATCGGGGTTCTGATCCAGCGCCCACAGCCCGCCCGAGATCGAATTGCGCGTGGTATCGTTCCCGCCCACGATCAGCAGCACGATGTTGCCCAGGAACTCCATCGGCCGTTCCAGCTGATCGCGCGTCCCGGCGCCATGCGCCAGCATGGAGATCAGATCCGGCCCAGGCGGCGCCGCGGCGCGTTCGCGGAACAGCGCGCTGAACGTCTCCAGGCAGTCGCGCAGGATGTCCAGCCGCTTTTCCTCGGAATCCACCACCCCGCCGGCGCGCAGATCCATGGTGGCGACGTCCGACCAGAACGGCAGCTTGCGCCGGTCGGCGAACGGGAACCCGAACAACGTCGCCAGCATCCGCGTGGTCAGTTCGATCGAGACCAGATCGACCCAGTTGAACACCTCCCCGCGCGGCAGCCGGTCCAGGATTTCGGCCGCGTGCAGCCGCACCGCCTGCGCCATCTGGCCCAGATTGGTGGGGGTGAACGCCGGTGCCACCACCCGGCGCTGATCGGTGTGCTGCGGCGGGTCCATCGAGATGAAGCTCGGCCGGCGGAAATCGTCGGGCCGGTCGGTGATCGTGATCCCGCCCAGCCGCGCGGCCGAAGAAAATCGCTGGTGATCGTTCTCCACCGCCAGCACATCCGCGGCGCGCGTGATCGACCAGAACGCGCCATACATCCCGGCCGGCTGCCAATGCACCGGCGCGTCGCGGCGCAGCCGGGCGAACCAGGGCTGCCAGGTATCGTGCTGATACAGGGCCGGATCGGAGACATCGATCGCTTCCAGGGGCGCCGACCACGGGTCGGTGTCCGGCCCGGCATGAGCCACGGCATCCCCCACGGCATCCATCGCATTCCGCTCCCTGTTTTTCGCCGGTCGAGGCTACCGAACGGTAGCGGCCAATGCAACCAGGATCGCGCCGTGCCCGCCGCCATGGTAGAGGCGCAGGGTCAAACAACGGGAGACCGCGATGGCGGCGCATTGGTTGGGCCTTGAGGGTCGGATCGTGGTCGTCACCGGCGCGGGCGGCGGGATCGGGCGGGCGGTCGCGGCGGGCTTCGCCGAAGCGGGCGCGCGCCTGGTGCTGTTGGACGCCGACCGCGCCAGCGCCGAGGCGACCGCCGCCGCCCTGGCCAGCGCCCCGGGTGGACCCGCGCGGGTGCATCGCTGCGATGTTTCCGACCCCGAGGCGGTGGCCGCCGCGGCGGATGCCACGGCCCGCGATCTCGGCCCCTGCGACGTGCTGATCAACAATGCCGGGCTGCTGCGTCCCGGCCCGATCGCCAGCCTCACCCTGGAGGAATGGAACCGGCTGCTATCGGTCAACCTGACCGGATATTTCCTGTGCGCCAAGGCGTTCGGGCGGCAGATGCTGGCGCGGAAATCGGGCGCGATCGTGCATGTCGCCTCGATCGCCGGGCGCCATCCGCAGCCCTGGTCCGGGGCGTATTCCGTCAGCAAGGCGGGGGTGGTGATGCTGGCGCAGCAGCTGGCGCTGGAATGGGGGCCGTCGGGCGTGCGCAGCAACGCGGTCAGTCCCGGCCTGGTACGCACGCCGATGACCGAGGCGTATTATCGCATCCCCGAAGTGGCCGAGAAACGGGCCGAAATCGTGCCGCTGCGCCGGGTCGCCACGCCTGCGGATATCGCCGATGCCGCGCTGTTCCTGGCCAGTCCGCGCGCGGGGTACATCAATGGCGAGGATCTGTGTTGCGATGGCGGCTTCGGGCGGGTGCTGATGGGGATGGTGCCGCGTCCGGGATTCGAGGCCCGGGACCCGTCCGAGGCATGAGCGCGCCGCAGGATCGCGCGGGCTTGCGCGCCAGCGCCGCGGTGCCCCGCAGAATCTGCCGCAGGCGATGAACATCACCGCCCCGCTGCGCCGCCTGGCGCGGCTCAGCCCGGACCGGCCGGCGATCATCCGCGCCGACGCGACGGTGCTGACCTACGCCATGCTGGATCGCGCGATCGACCTTGCCGCCGCGCGCATGGCGGCTTCCGGGCTCGGTCCCGGCGAGCCGGTGGCCCTGCCGATCGCCGGTCCGGACGAATCGCGCGGCCTGATCCTGGCCCTCGCGCTTGCCCGGCGCGGCATCGCCAGCGCCGACGCCGCGCTGCCGGCCCGCCGGCGCATCGTGGACGCACCCACCCCGGACGCCGGCGCGTTCGATTTGAATGCGCTCTGCGCTCCCGCCGCCGGGGTGGTGCCGGAAGCGCCGATCGACCCCGACCCGGCGGTGGTGTTTCGGGTGTTCGCCTCCTCCGGCACGACCGGCACGCCGAAGCCGATCGCGGTCAGCCATGGCCTGATGGGACGGCGCGTGTTCGCCAACATCCTTGCCCCTGGCGGACCCGATCCGTGCGCCCGCATCATCGCGCTCGATCTCGGGATCGTCTGGGGCTTCACGGCGGTGCTGCGTACCCTGTGGCAGGGCGGCACGCTGGTGCTGACCAATCCGCGCGAGGCGAGCGCCGCGATCGCACGCCACAAGGTGCGCACGATCGTCACCTCGCCGATCGGCCTGCGCGCGCTGCTGGACGGATTGCCGCCCGCGGCCGGGCCGTTCCCGCTGCTTGAAACCATCGAGATCGGCGGCAGTCTGGTGCCCGGACCGTTGCGCGATGCCGCGATCGCCCGGTTCTGCCCGGGGTTGGTCAGTCATCTCGGCACGAGCGAGGCGGGCGGCATCGCTTCGGCCCCGATCTCTGCTCTCGGCGACCGGCCCGGCGCGGTCGGGTTCGTCAATCCGGACGTGACGGTCGAGGCGGTGGGTCCCGGCGATCGACCGCTGCCGGCCGGCAGCGAAGGCGTCCTGCGCTTGCGCAGCCCGCTGGCGGTCACGGGATACGCCGGCGCGGCGGCGGGCGCGGTGGCGAGTTTTCGCGATGGCTGGTTCTATTCCGGCGATGTCGGCACCGTCTGGCCGGACGGGATGCTGAGCCTGGCCGGGCGGGAGGGAGACGTGATCAACTGCGCCGGCGTGAAGATCAGCGCCCACGCGGTGGAGGCGGCGTTGCTGGGGCTGCCCGACGTGTCCGACGCGGCGGCGTTCGGCGTGCCGGATCGGCTTGGCCTGGTCCAGCTCTGGGCCGCCATCGTCGCCGCGCGCCCGATCGGGGCGGCGGAGCTGAACGCGTTCTGCGCCGCCCGCCTGCCGGGCCAGGCACCGTGCATGATCCTGCAGATGACCGCGCTGCCGCGCACCGAGACCGGCAAGGTCCGGAAGGACCTGTTGGTCGGCTACGCCCACGCGCAAACGCCGCCGCAGGCGTGATTCCGCCGCCACGCGCTTGCCCGCTCCGCCGATCCGTGCTTTACGCCCCCGCTTCCCTGCCGGGGCGCGGCATCGCCCCGGCTATGCCCGGCATCCTTCCCGAAGGATGCGTGCCCCCGCCGCTGCGGCCGGGGTCGCGGGCCGAACCAGCCGAAGGGAGTGACCATGCCATTATATGAATGCGTGCTGATCGCGCGCAACGACGTCACGCAGCAACAGGTTGAGACGCTGGCCGACGAACTCGGCGTCCAGCTTGAAGCCGATGGCGGCGCCGTCAAGAAGCGCGAATACTGGGGCCTGCGTTCGCTGGCTTACCGGATCAAGAAGAATCGCAAGGGCCATTATCTGCTGCTGGGCCTGGACGCGAAACCCGCGTTCGTGACCGAGATGGAACGCCAGCTGCGCCTGAACGAAGACGTGTTGCGCTTCCTGACCTTGCGGATCGAGGCGATCGACGACGTCCCGTCCGCCATCCTGTCGCGCAAATCCGATGAGCGCGAGCGCAGCTTCCGTGGCCCCCGCGCGCCTTCCCGCTTCGATTCCGGTCGCCGCCGCGGCTATGACGACCGTGAGGAATTCCGTGCCCGCGACGATTCCCGTGAGGGTCCGGCGCTGCTGGGCGACGAGTAAGCGGGCCAGGAGAAACCAACATGTCAGACACCACCGACGTCAATCCCGCCGCCCGCCGCGCCGCCGTGGGCGCGCGCCGTCCGTTCTATCGCCGTCGCAAATCCTGCCCGTTCTCCGGCCCCAACGCGCCGAAGATCGACTACAAGGACGTGCGCCTGCTGTCGCGCTTCCTGTCGGAACGCGGCAAGATCGTCCCGTCGCGGATCACCGCCGTTTCGGCCAAGAAGCAGCGGGAACTGGCGCTTGCGATCAAGCGCGCCCGGTTCCTGGCGCTTCTTCCCTATATCCTGGTCTGAGGAGCGCGCCATGCCCGCCGTGGAACTGATCCTGCTCCAGCGCGTCGAAAGCCTGGGACAGATGGGCGAGATCGTGAAGGTCAAGCCCGGTTATGCCCGCAACTTCCTGCTGCCGCAGCAGAAGGCGATCCGTGCCAGCAAGGCGAACCGGGAACGGTTCGAGCAGCAGCGCGCCCAGCTGGAAGCGCAGAACATCAAACGCCGCGACGAAGCCGAGCGTGTCGCCGAGCGCGTCGGCGGCCTGTCGGTGGTCGTGATCCGCCAGGCCGGCGAGTCCGGCAGCCTGTACGGCTCGGTCTCGGCGCGCGACATCGCCGAGGCCACCACCGCCGCCGGCCTGTCCGTGACCCGCGACCAGGTGATCCTGTCGCACCCGATCAAGTCGCTGGGTCTCGCGCCGGTGCGGGTGATCCTGCATCCGGAGGTGTCGATCCGCGTCACGGTCAACGTCGCCCGCAGCGCCGAGGAAGCCGAACGCCAGTCGCGCGGCGAACGGGTCGGCCGGGAAGCGGAAGCGGATGAGCAGCCGGAGGTGGATCAGGCGGCGATGTTCGAGGCCGAGATCGAGGCCGAACTCCCGTCCGCCTGACGCGCGCCGGGGTGGGTCCGGAACCCGCCCG
>DAHWDR010000324.1:0-1936 GCA_027330745.1 Acetobacteraceae bacterium
CGATCGCCGTCGCCTCCCGACGCCATGGCGCGAGGGCAGTGGCATCCGACAGCGAAACGTCGAGGACCAGGGGATATTTCGCCAGCGGATGAACCGAGGTCAGCCGGCCCGCACCGCGTTCGATCACGCCGCCGCCGTGCCCTGCGGTCGCTTGCCATGGAGCTTCGGGGCGCACCGTGGCGCTCGGCGCATAGGCGGGCGGCCAGGCGACGAGCAGTCTCCCATCGCTTCGGCGCAGACATATCCCCTGCCCCCGCCTTGCCATCGCGCTGGCATAGAATGCCTCCCACTTTCCGATATCGAGCACTGCCGCGGCCACACCGAGGAAGCGCCCGTCGGGCGTCTCCAGCCGGCGCGCGATGATGACCGCCGGCCACCGGGAAAGGCGTGCAATCACGGGCGCGCTGAAAAACAACCTATCCCCGCCCTGGTCGCGCAGCCGGCGGAAATAGTCGCGATCCGAAAGGTCCACCACGGGCGCCGGGAAGGCGCGGGTGGTGCTGATCAGGCGACCGGAGCTGTCGATGACGGCGAGCGCGTCGGTCTGCGCCAGATAGCGGCCGCGCATCCGCAGCAGGTCGAACGTGCCGCGGGTGGACATCGCCTGGTCGAACCCGGCCGGGGTCGTGATACCCTTGGCGATGACCTGCTGCTGTATGTCGTGCAGCGCCAGATCGATCACCTGGACGAAGTGTTGCGTGCTGACGGCTGCAGCATTGCCGATCGCCACGATCTCACGGCGCTGGGTTTCCCGCGAGCGCTGGTACAGCGCGATCGCCGCCGCCGCCGCGGCCAGCAGGGTGGCCAGCACCAAGGCCCCACAGATCAGCCACAGCCTGCCGGTTTGTCGCAGCGATCCGGGCTGCGGGCGAGCGGCGGCCAGGCCGGGCGAGCGCGGGGTGGGCATCGACCAAGGGGCTCCATAGCAAAGCCGCCCTTGAGCGCGGCTCGGGCGGCTAGTCTCAATCCGGCTCTCGGGTCCGTGGCGTCTCTAGCTTTGCGAAATTCGGTGGCAGCCGCGCCTTTATCCTAATAGGGGCGGCGCGTTTCATCTTCCCTACATCCGGAGATCACGCCGCACAAGCGCGTTTTTTATTTGACGTATATCACGCTCTTACCGGCCGATCCCCTTTCCAACCGGTTCCTCCGTGGCGCCGAGTAGACCTGCGCAGCGCGCCTCACAGCAGCGGAGGGCGAGCGGGGGGCGGCCGTGGCGCCCAAGCCGGCTGGGGCGAGCAGGATCCTCCCGGCACTGCCTTTTTTGGGGTTGCCGCGCTTCCAGCCGGACGCCATAGACGAACCGCGATTCCCCTTCCCGGAGACCCCACGCCCATGCCTGCCATCACCCTGCCCGATGGTTCCGTGCGCCACTTCCCCGCACCCGTCACCGGCACCGCGGTGGCCGAGGCGATCGGCCCCGGCCTCGCCCGCGCCGCGCTGGCGATGAAGCTCGACGGCAAGCTGGTCGATCTGGCGACCGAAATCGAACGCGACGCAACAGTGGTCTTCGTCACCCGCCGCGACCCGGACGCGCTGGAGCTGATCCGCCACGACGCCGCGCATGTGCTGGCCGAGGCCGTGCAGTCCCTGTTCCCCGGCACCCAGGTGACCATCGGCCCATCGATCGACAACGGTTTCTACTACGACTTCGCCCGCAACGAGCCGTTCACGCCGGAGGACTTCCCGGCGATCGAGGCGAAGATGCGCGAGATCGTCGCCCGCGGCGCGGCGTTCAAGCGCCGCGTGATCGACCGCGACGACGCGATCCGCTTCTTCCAGGACAAGGGCGAGAAGTACAAGGCCGAGCTGATCCAGGACCTGCCGAAGACCGAGGCGATCAGCCTCTATACCCAGGGCGACTGGGTCGATCTCTGCCGCGGCCCGCATATGCGCACCACCTCGGACGTGGGGCCGGCGTTCAAGCTGATGAAGGTGG
>DAHWDR010000330.1:0-7901 GCA_027330745.1 Acetobacteraceae bacterium
ATCGTGCCGGCCACGGTGAACGACCCGGAGGCGACCGAGCTGGCTCGTCGCGCCGCCCGCGCCGTGGCGGGGGACGCGCATGTGATCCCGATGGCCGCCCCCACCATGGGCGGCGAGGATTTCGCCTTCATGCTGAACGCAAAACAAGGAAACTACATCTGGCTGGGCGCGGCGCGCGGGCCGCACGACCCGATGGTTCACCACCCGGCGTATGATTTCAACGACGAGATCCTGCCGGTTGGCGCGTCCTACTGGGCCACGCTGGCCGAGCAGTTGCTGCCGCGGGAGGGGTAGGCGGTGGCGGGTTCGCGCGGGTGCACCTTGATGCCCATTAGGCGGCCTGCGCCCGGCTTGCGGCCCCATCCGCGCCTCCGCTAACGCCCCCGTGTCCAGCACAGGAAGCCCCCAAATGGCCGACCGTCGCGCGCTTCTGGGCCTGATCGGCGCCCCGATCGCCCATTCCGCCGCCCCTGCGATGCACGAGGCCGCCGGCGCCGCCACCGGCATCCGCGTCCATTATCAGCTGATCGAGGTCCCGGGTGCTGATGCCGCCCTGCTGCGGAGCTTGCTGGAAGGCGTGCGCCGCATGGGTTTCGCCGGGGTGAACGTCACGTTCCCCTACAAGGAAGCCGTCCTGCCCCTGTTGGATGCGATCGCGCCCGAGGCAGCGCCGATCGGCGCCGTCAACACCGTGGTGGCGAAGGACGGCAACCTGACCGGATACAACACGGACACCACCGGTTTCGCCCGCGCGATCACGGAAGACATCGCCGTCCCCGCCGCCGGCCCGGTGGCGCTGGTGGGCGCCGGTGGCGTCGGCCGCGCGGTGGGGTTCGCGCTGTCCCGCCTGGGCGTGCCGGACCTGCGCATCCTGGACCGCGACCCGGACAAGGCCGAGGGCCTGGCGCGCGATCTGGGCCGTGGCGCGCGCGCCATGACCGATCTGGCCACGGCGCTGGCGGGTGCGGCCGGCGTGGTGAACGCCACGCCCGTGGGGATGCTGCCGGATCGGAACACGCCGATTCCGGTGGCGCTGCTGCGGGCGGATCTGTGGGTCGCCGACGTGGTCTATTATCCGCTGATGACCCCGCTGCTGGTCGCCGCGCAGGCGGTGGGGGCGCGGATCGTGACCGGGCGGGCGCTGACCATTCATCAGGCGGCGGACGCCTTCGCGCTGTTCACCGGGGAACGCCCGCCCGTGGCCCCGCTCGGCGCGGCGTTTGACGCGGTCATTGCGGCGCGCGCCGGGCACTGACCCGGCCCCGGGACGTTATCCCGCCGCCAGCGCCGCCGCTACCGCCTGCATCGGTTCGGTCCAATCGCCCAGGACGGTCTGGCGGAAGATGCGCAGCCCCGGATACCACGGGCTGTCGGTCCGCCCCGGCAGCCAGCGCCAGCAATGATCCAGCCGATCGAGCAGGAAGCTGGGCTGCCCCAGCGCGCCGGCCAGATGAACCATCGCGGTATCGACGCTGATCACCCGGTCCAGCGCCGCCACGATCGCGGCGGTGTCGGCGAAATCCGCGACCTCCGCCATCGGGTCGAACAGACGCAAACCAGGGGGCGGCGTGGCGGCCTGCGCCGCCTCGGGCCCGGCCTGGAGGCTGACGAACACCGCCGGGATTTTCGCCAACGGCGCGAAATCGGCCAGGCGCGCGCTGCGCCGTGCGTTCAAGGTGGCGAAGCCGGGCAGCCAGGGACGCGCCTGGCCGGCCCAGACCAGGCCGATCCGTGGACCCGGACCCAGCGCGGCCAGCCGCGCGCGCCAAGCCACGACCGCGCCGGGCGCGGCGCGCAGATAGGGGATGGGCGCGGGGATCGTGTCCGGGGTGGTGGCGAAGACGCGCGGCAGGCTGAAGAACGGGCAATGGAAGTCATACGCTGCCTCCGCCGGGACCACGGGCGCGATCTGCGCGGCAAGGCGTGCCAGATTCGGTGGGACCGACATCAGGACGCGCGCGCCCAGGGCCTGGAGCAGCGGCGCGTAGCGGAGGAATTGCAGCGTGTCCCCGTAGCCTTCCTCATGCGTCAGCAGGACCGTCCGGCCGGTCAGGTCGCCGGCATCCGGTAGCGCCGGCAGCAGGCGGTCCAGCGGCAGCGTCGTGTGGCCCGGCAGACGCAGGCGCCATTCGTAGTCGTGCCAGGCCTCGGCCCAGCGTCCGGCATGCAGCAGGGCGACCGCCCGGTTGACGCGCAACTGGGCGTCCTGCGGGGCACGGGCGACCGCTTGATCGTGCGCGGCCGCGGCTTCGTCATGCTGTCCGACGATTTTCAGCATAATCCCGAGATTGGACCACCCGGCCGGCGGCCCCGGATCGGCGGCGACGGCGGCACGGAAATGCCCGATGGCGGCGCGCAGCGCCCCCGCTTCGGCAGCGATCAGGCCGGCGAGATGCTGATCGGCCGCGCTTGGCCCCGGGGGACCAAAGGCCGCCGCGGCCGCCGCGGCGCCTGTCGTGGCCAGCAGGTGATGGACCAGACCACGGCGGAGCGGGGCGTGATCCGGGGACAGACGCAACGCCGCGTGATACTGCGCGGTGGCCTCGGCGGCCCGGTCCAGGCGGCAGAGCAGAGCGGCCAGGTCATGGGCCGGATGGGCGTGGTTGGGGCGGGCGGCGGCAACCCGATGCAGCAGGGCGGCGGCCTGGTCGGTGTCCCCGAGCGCGCCGTGGGCCAGTCCGAGGAGCAACGTGGCCTCGGGGTCCGCCGCATCGGCCTCGCGCAGCGCGTGGCACGGGGGGAGCGCGTCGGCGAAGCGGCCGGTGTCGATCGCGGTGTAGGCGGCGTGGAGGAGGAAGGCGCGGTGCTGCAGCATCGGCGGAGTGTGCAGCGCGGGGCGTTAAGCGGTGCTGAACGCGGCGGGCATCCTCGGTGGAAGCTGTGGTTCGTTACGGACCCGGCGATCGCCGCGGGTTTCCAACCGCGGCCGCTACGCCAGCCCGAAATACGCCCGGTGCAGCGCGTCGTCCGCGTGCAGCTCCGCCACCGTACCCTGGAACCGGATCCGCCCGCCCTCCAGCGTATAGACCCGGTCCGCGAGATCGAGGAACGCGACGTTCTGTTCCGCAATCAGCATGGACAGTCCGTCGCCGCCGGCGCGGAATCGTCCCAACACGGAAATCACCTGCTGCACGAACAACGGCGACAGCCCGGCCGAGGGTTCGTCCATCACCAGCAACCGGGGGCCGGCCGCCAGGGCCTTCGCGATGCCCAGCATCTTCCGCTGACCGCCCGACAGGCTTCCCGCCAGCGCGCGCCGCTTGGCGGCGAGGTCGGGGAACACCGCGAACAGCTCCTCGATCCGCCGCCGCAGTACCGAAGCTAGGACGAACTGGCCGCCGATGCGCAGATTTTCGGCGATGGTCAAACCGGCGAACACGCCAAGTTCGGACATATACGCCATTCCCAGCCGCACCCGCCGGTCGGTGCGCAGCGCCGTGATGTCGGCGCCGGACAGATGCACGACGCCCTTCCAGGCCGGCATCAGCCCCACCAGGACTTTCAGCAGGGTGGTCTTGCCGGCGCCGTTCGCACCCAGCAGCACCACCGTCTCGCCGGCGGCCACGGTCAGCCCGGCGCCCCACAGCACCTGCACCTGGCCGTAGCCGGATTCAACGCCCTCGGCGGTCAGCAGCTCAGCCATGGGCGCCGCCCAGGAACACGCGGATCACGTCCGGGTCCTTGATTGCGGCGGAGAGCGGGCCCTCGAAGAACTCGCGGCCCGCGTTCATCACCACGACACGGTCGGTGACGTGATCGATGAAGCCCATCAGATGTTCCACCACCAGCAGCGCCATCCCGCCGGCGGCCAGTGCGCGCAACCGATCCGCCATGCGGCCGAGCTCGGCCGGGTTCAGCCCCGCCGCAAGCTCATCGACCAGCAGAACCTTCGGGGAAGTCGCCAGCGCGCGGGCCAGGTCCAGCGTCTTCTGCTGCGCGGAATTGAGCTCGCCGGCACGCCGTTCCGCCACCGTATCCAGATCCAGTTGCGCGAGCAGCGCGTCCAGATCGGGCGCGGTGCCGCCGTTGCCGTAGGTGGCGGCGACCAGCACGTTCTCGCGCACGGTCAGGGACAGGAACGGCTTGGGCGATTGGAATGTGCGGTTGATGCCGCGCCGCGCCAGCGCGTGCGAGGCGACGCCGCCGATCGACCGCCCCTGATACGTCACGCCGCCACCGTCGGGCGCGTACAAGCCGGACACGACATTGATCGCCGTGGTCTTGCCCGACCCGTTCGGCCCCACCAACCCCAGGACCTCCCCTGGCGCGAGATGAAAACTCACGCCGTCCAGTGCGCGGAATCCGCCGAAGCGCTTGACCAGGTCGGTGACCACCAGCAACGGTTGTTCAGGGGACACGGATGCCCCGCGACGTCAGCAGCGATACCAGCCCGTTGGGCAGGAACAGCACCAGCCCCACGATCAGCGCGCCGTAGATGAACTGGAAATATTGCGGCACGGTGATGCCGATCGCGTTATACACCCCGTACAGGATCAGCACGCCCAGCAGCGGTCCGGTCAGCGTGGTGGCACCGCCGAACAGCACGAACACGGTGGCGAAGATTGAAACCCCCAGATCGAACGCGGTGTCTGGATAGAACACCGAGATGTGCCAGGCGAACACGGCCCCCACCAGTCCCGCCACCAGCGCCGAAAGCAGCCAGGCGATGGTGCGACCTTTAACGACCGATACGCCCGCCATGCTGGCGCTGACCGGGTCTTCGCGGATCGCCTGCAACGACAACCCGAAGCGCGAGTTCCGCAGCCACACCACCAGTCCGAATGCGCCGGCCAGGATCGCCAGCGCGACGTAATACGAAGCGCGCGGCGCGAACACCGAGGATAGCGATACGCCATACGGCCCCTTGGTAATTTTCTCCAGCGCAGGGTTGGACACGACTTCATATACCGCCTGCGCCGCGGCCAGGCTGGCGATGGCGAAATACGCCCCCGACAGCCGCAGCAGCGGCAACAACACCACCGCGAGCACGAGCGCCGCAGCACCCCCCGCCGCCATCGCGGCCAGCGGCGGCGCGTGCAGATGCATCACCGCAAGCGCGAAGCCGTACGCCCCGGCGCCGTAGAACCCGACATAGCCGAACGGAAGATACCCGGTGAATCCGTACACCACGTTCAAGCCTTGCGCCAACGCCAGGAAAGCGACGAAGTTGAACAGCATCAGCTCGTTGGAATACAGGAACGGGGCCACCGCGAATATCGCCAGCACCAGGGCGGGCAGGATCAGATCGGACCAGTGTTTATGCACGGCGCGTCTTCCGGCCGAACAGCCCTTCCGGGCGGATCAGCAATACCGCGATCAGCAGCAGGTTGGGCAGCAGATTCGCCCAGGAACTGTAGTACGTTTGCATCAGCATCAGCGACACGCCGTATGCGATCCCGCCTACGACGGTGCCGATCGGGTTGCCCAGGGTGCCCATCACGATTACCGCGAAGGCGGTAAGGTTGATCTCCGGCCCCATCGCCGGCGTGATGCTGCCGAGCATGAACGGCGCGAACACGCCCGCCACGCCCGCCAGCCCAAGCGCGATCCCGAACGCCAGCGCCGAGACGCGGTGCACGTCGATCCCGGTGGCCAGTGCCTCGTCGCGTGAGACCATCACTGCGCGCGTCAACATGCCAAGCCGGGTGCGATACAGATACAAATACACCCCCGCCACCGCGACCGCGCTGACCGCAGCCGAGAACACCCACGGCTTCGGGAGCCGCGTCCCCAGGACGATGATCGGTCCGATGCCCAGGATGCGCCCGGGCAAGGATCGCTCGGTGGTGCCTACGGCGATGGTCGTGACTGCCTCGATCATCTGCGAGAGGCCGAAGAACAGGATCAGCGACAGCATTTCCGCGTCCCGCGCCCGCTGCAGCCGCGGCACCACCAGGTAATACAGCGGGACCCCCAGCGCGAGGAACACCACCATGACCAGGGCCGCGGCCAGCAACGGGTGGATGCCTAGCGCCGATAGCAGCCACCACGCCGCGTAGCCGCCCAGCATCAGGAAATCGCCATGCGCCAAATTGACAATGCGCATGACCCCGAACACCAGGTTCAGGCCAAGCCCCACCAGGGTGAAATAGAGGCCGAACACGATGCCGGCGACGATCGCTCCGATCAGCACGCCACCCGCCGCATCACTTGCCGAACTCCGGTTTGTCGTGAGCCAGATTGGCCGGGTAAACCGAGACCAGCCGCAGACCCTGCCCGTCGGCGCGCAGCTGGCCGATCGGGGTCATCTCCCCGATCTGCCCGCCTTCGGCATTCAGCCGGAACGGCCCGGCCAAGGTGCGCAGCTTGCCGGACAGCGCGAACACCGCCCGGTGCAGGTCCAACTGCGACAGCCCCGTGGTGGTCGCCAGCGCACGCTGCACGACCAGGCCGGTCATGTAGCCCATCAGCCCATCGGCGCCCCAGGGGACGCCGGAGCCGGCCGGATAGGCCTTGGTCCAGGCGGCGTGGAACTGCGCCAGCGTCGGGCCGTAATTCACCTGGTATGGAAACAAAGCGGCCGGCACATAGGTGAACGTGCCCGCCATCGCCGCCGCGCCGGCGCCACCCAGCACGGCGTGCATCTCGAAGCCGCCGAACAGGGTGAAGACGTAGCGGAACTTGCGGCCCGAATCCTGCAATGCGCGCAGGAACGCGATGTCATTGCCGGGGAACCCGAGCTCGACCACCGCATCCGGTTTGGTCGCCGCGATGTTGTTGATCAATACGGTGTAGTTGGAGGTGTTGGTCGGCACCCCCTGGTTATAGACGATGCGGACTTTGCCGGCCTGCCTGAGGTACCCGGTCAGCGCATCGGCATGGGTGCCCGAGAAATCGTTGGTCGCGTAGATGATCGCGACGCGCTTGATCCCGTTGCGCAGCCCGACGCTGTCCAGGAAATCCGCCTGCACGGACGGCCACAAGGTGGACATCGGCAGGCTCATCAGCGCGATATAGGGGTTGTTCTTGGTGAAGAACGGCTTGCCGGTGCCCGAAATGTCGAACAGGAACATCTTGTGTTCACGCGCGATCGGCACGGCGACCGAGGTCAGGACCGATCCGGAGTCGGCGATCAGGATGTTGACGTGATCCTGGGTAACCAGCTGATTATACAGGGTCGCCGCGGTCGCCGTGCTGCTTTGGTCGTCATAGGCGATCAGTTTCAGCGGGACCTTGCGACGCAGCGGCTTCACATACACCCCGCCGGCGGCGTTCACCTGCTGCACCCACAGCTTGATTCCGTCATAGGCGGGCATGGAGATGGCGGCGAACGGCCCGCTGCTTGCGTATAGCGTGCCGACGGTGATGGCCGCCGGCGGCGGCGCGGCCCGCGCGCCGGTGACTGCGGCCGCGGCCAGCGCAAGCGCGGCCAGTACTCCCCGAATCCTCATGCCTCCCCCCGTTTGTTTTGCGTTCAGGCGGCACCGCTTCCACAGGCCGCGGCAAGGTTTTGCCAAAACCAAACGGTTCCGGCAAGCGCCAAGCCGCGGCCCGGGATCGGTCAGCTACTTCCCGATCACCGCCTTCGCCTTGGCGACGTCCGGCGGATAGACCGCGACCATCTTGATGCCGTGCGGGCCGCTACGGACCAACTGACCCATCGGCGTCATCAGGCCGATCTGCGCGCCCTCGGCGTTCAACTTGAACGTGCCGTCAAGGGTCTTGAGCTTGCCGGATTGCGCGAACACCGCCTTGTGCAGGTCCATCTGGCTCAGGCCCGACGCGGTTGCCAGCGCGCGCTGGATCACCAGGCAAGCTTGGTAGCCATACACCGCGTTCGAGCCCCACTCCACGCCCGAACCCTTGGGATATTCCTTGTCCCACATCGCGCGATACTGGGCCAGATCGGGACCGTAGTTGACTTTGTAGGTATACAGCGCGGACGGCACGTAGCTGAAGCT
>DAHWDR010000331.1:0-7978 GCA_027330745.1 Acetobacteraceae bacterium
TGGGGCGGCGGGTGGCTGGCCGGCATGGGGGCCGCGGATTTCTCGGGCGGCTATGTCATCCATCTGGCCGCCGCCGCGTCCGGCTTCACCGCCGCGGCGGTGATCGGTCCGCGCCTGCAACAGGACCGCGAGCATTTCCCGCCCAACAGCCTGTTGGTGGCGCTGGTCGGCGCCGGCATCCTGTGGCTGGGCTGGAACGGGTTCAACGGCGGTGATCCGTATTTCGCCAACGCCGATGCCGGGGCCGCGGTCCTGAACACGAACATCGCAAGCTGCGTCGGCGTGATGGTCTGGACCCTGATGGACTACATGGCCTACGGCAAGCCGTCGGTCATCGGCGCGGTGAACGGCATGATCGCCGGTCTGGTGGCGATCACCCCGGCCGCCGGCTACGTGAGTGGCTGGGGCGCGCTGATCATCGGCATCCTGGCCGGTATCGTGCCCTGGCTCAGCATGAACAAGTTCCAGAAGACCGCGCTCATGATGAAGGTCGATGACACGCTGGGGGTGTTTTCCACCCATGGCGTGGCCGGGCTGATGGGCGGGTTGCTGACCGGCATCCTCGCCACACCCGAGATGCTGGAATATGTCGGCACCGCCAAGGACGCCCCCGGCGTCAACGTCACCGGCCTGCTCTACGGCAATCCGCACCAGCTTCTGGTGCAGGTCTACGCCGCCGTGTTCATCATCGTCTATAATGTCATCGCAACCTTCATCATCCTCAAGGTGATCTCGTTCATCACCCCGCTGCGGATGGACGATGCCACCCTGAAAGTGGGCGACGATGCGGTGCACGGCGAAACCGCCTACGCGATCGGCGTGGAAGGCGAATAACCCAGGCGTGCCGTAAGACGGCGGCGGGGCGGGCCGGTGGCCCGCCCCGCAACTGCTTTAGGACGCCGCCAACCGGGCCATCACCGCTTCCGGGATTTCGTAGTTGGCATAGACGTTCTGCACGTCATCGCTGTCCTCCAGCGCGTCCAGCAGCTTCATCACGCCCGCCGCCTGCGCCTCATCCAGCGCGACGGAGGTCAGCGGGCGCCACTCCAGCCGCGCTTCACCCGGCTCGCCGAAGCGGGCTTCCAGCGCATCGCGGACGGCGAAGAAATCGTCCGCCGCACAGGTGATCTCATGTCCGTCCGCGCTGGAATCCACGTTGTCGGCGCCGGCCTCGATCGCGGCTTCCAGCATTGCGTCGGCATCCGCCACCGGCGCCGGGTAGCGCACCAGGCCCAGGCGGGTGAACAGGAAGCTGACGGAATTCGTCTCCCCCAGCGTGCCGCCGTGTTTGGCGAAGGCAGTGCGGATGTCGGACGCGGTGCGGTTGCGGTTATCGGTCAGCGCCTCGATCATCACGGCCACGCCGGCCGGACCGTAACCCTCGTAGCGGATCTCGGCGTAATCCTCCCCGCCCGCCGCGCCGGCGGCCTTGCGGATGGCGCGCTCCACCGTGTCGCGCGGCATGTTCACCTGACGCGCGGCAATCACGGCCGCGCGCAGCCGCGGATTGGACCCAGGATCGGGCAGGCCCTGGCGGGCAGAGACGGTGATCTCGCGGATCACTTTCGCGAATTGCCGGGCGCGGCGCGCGTCCTGCGCGCCTTTCCGGTGCATGATATTCTTGAACTGCGAATGCCCGGCCATGATCCCGCGATCAGTTTTCGGTGGTGTTGGGTCAGTGGGGGCGTTTACACAATGGCCTGCCGCCCGGCCAGAGGCGGCGCCCGACCAGGAGCCCGCATGTTCGTCGCCATGAACCGCTTCAAGATCCCCCCCCACGCCACCGCCGATTTCGAGCGTGTCTGGGCCGAGCGCGACAGCCATCTGGCCACCGTCCCCGGCTTCCTGGACTTCCACCTGCTCCGCGGCCCCGAGACCGCGGATCACGTGCTGTATGCCTCCCACACCACCTGGCGGTCGCGGGCCGATTTCGAGGCCTGGACCACGTCGGAGGCGTTCCGCGCCGCGCATCGCAACGCCGGACAGAATCGTGGCCTCTACCTTGGCCACCCGGAGTTCGAAGGCTTCGAAGCGGTGCAGTCCGGCACGCCATGACCGCGCGCGATTTCGACATCGTCGTGATCGGCGCCGGCATGGCCGGAGCCACCGCCGCCGCTGCCCTGGCCATGGACCACCGCGTGGCGCTGATCGAGGCGGAGGATCAGCCCGGCTATCACAGCACCGGGCGGTCGGCGGCGGTGTGGATCCAGAATTACGGTCCGCCCGATGTGCGCGTGCTGACCGGGCTGTCGCGCGATTTCTTCACCCACCCGCCGGACGGATTCGCCGCGCATCCGCTGATGGCCCGGCGCGCGGTGCTGTTCCTGGCCCCGGAAGCGCAGAATGCCGCGCTGGCTGCGATGCTGGCCGAAGGCATCGGACTCGCCCCCATTGCGGTCGCTGACGCGCGCCGCCTGGTCCCCGCGCTGCGCCCCGATTACGCCGTGGCCGCCGCGATCGAGGAAGATGCGTTCGACATGGACGTCGCCGCCCTGCACCAGGGATTCCTGCGCCAGTTCCGCGCCCGTGGCGGCGTGCTGGGGCTGCGTCAGCGCGCCGGGCGGATCGCGCGGGGGCGCAGCGCCTGGGCGGTGACCACCGCCGACGGCGCGGTGTTCCATGCCCCGGTCGTGGTGAACGCCGCCGGCGCGTGGGGTGACGAGGTCGCGGCCCTGGCAGGGGCGCGCCCGCTGGGGCTGCAACCCTGCCGCCGCAGTGCCGCGATCATCGATCCCACGCCGTGGGAAGCCGCGGACTGGCCGCTGATCAACGACGTCGCCCATACGTGGTACGTCCGGCCGGAGGCGCGCACGCGCCTGATGGTCTCCCCGGCCGACGAAACCCCGGTGACCCCGCAGGACATCCAGCCCGACGAGCTCGACATCGCCACCGGGATCGACCGGATGCAGCAGGCGCTGGAGATCGACGTCCGCCGCGTCGAACGCTCCTGGGCCGGGC
The DNA here is from genome assembly GCA_027330745.1 of Acetobacteraceae bacterium. Lineage (GTDB taxonomy): Bacteria > Pseudomonadota > Alphaproteobacteria > Acetobacterales > Acetobacteraceae > JAJZVS01. The sequence continues at coordinate 2,959 of DAHWDR010000331.1, forward strand.
TGCGGACCTTCACCCCGGACCGCAGTCTGGCCTTCGGCTGGGACGCCCGCGCCGAAGGCTTCTTCTGGTGCGTGGGGCAAGGCGGCTATGGCATCCAGACGGCTCCGGCCGCCGGGGCGCTGGTCGCGGATCTGGTCGCACGCCGCGACCCGGGGCCGGCCGGCGCGATCCTGGCCGCGATCGACCCGGTCCGGTTCGGCTAACGCGGTGCCGCGCCGCCCGCCGCCCCCCGTCCCGGCCACGCCGCCGGATGCGCCCGCGTTGCGGGAAGCGGCGCTGGCCCATCTGGCCCGCTACGCCACCACCGAGGCGCGGCTGCGCCAGGTCCTGACCCGCCGGCTGGACCGCTGGGCGCGCCGCGCCGCGGAGCTCCAGGATTCCGAAACCATCGCCGCCGCCATGGCCGCCGCCCGGCCCGCCATTGCCGCCGTGGTGGCCGCGCTGGCCGCCGCCGGGCTGCTGGACGATGCCGCCTTCGCCGCGTCCCGGGCGCGCGGTCTGCGCCGCGCCGGCCGGTCCCGCCGCGCGATCGAACATCATCTGATCGCCCGCGGCGTGGCCCCGGTCACGGCCCGCGATAGTGTTGCGGAGGACGCCGAGGCGGAGCTGGCCGCAGCCCTGCTGCTGGCGCGGCGGCGGCGCCTGGGACCGTTCCGCGCCACCCCGCTGCCGCCGGGCGATCCCACCGCGGCACGACGGGAACTTGCGGTGCTGGCGCGCGCCGGATTTACCGAATCCACCGCGCGAACCGCGCTGGACTACGAACCCGGGGCAGCCGAGGCGCTGGTAACGCGGCTGCGACGGGAAGGATCAGCGGCGGGCCTATAGCAGCGCACCTTGACCCAGCAACGCGCGGCGGATCGCCGGCAACGCCGCCCCGCCCTGGTTCAGCGCCGCCGCAACCCCCGCCGCGTGGCCGGTGGCGAACCCGGTCCCCATCACCCGCACCGAGCCATACGCCGCCGCATCCGCGCCGATGGTCCGGCCGGCGAGAAACAGGTTCGTAACATCCGCGGCGCGCAGCGCGCCGTACGGGATTCCGAAGATCCCCGGCCCGCCGACCGGATGGAACACCGGCCGGCCGGGGGTAGCGTGAACCTCGATCGGCCAAGCGCCGCGCGCGATGCTGTCGGGGCGTGCGCGCCCGGCCAGCACGTCGGCCTCGGTCACGATCGCTTCGGTGCGGACATGGCGCGTCTCGCGGATGCCGATCTGCGGGCCGGTGGCGGCGATGAAGGCATCCGCGAAGCCAGGCAGCGCGCGCAGGACCGGAAGGAAGGCGCGGGCGAAATGGCGACCCTGGCGCTCGGCCGCGGTCAGGCTGGGGAAGGTCAGGCCATCGGTGCGCAGATCGATCCCGGTCCACCACCACGTGCCGTTATGGGGCAGGCGCATTAGGCCACCACCGGAGGCGCGGATCGGGGCATCCGGGTGGGCAGCCAGGAAATCCGCGGTCAGAGCGGCCAGAAGCGCGCGGTCCGGCTGCGCCTCCGCGGCCACGCCGCCAAGGCGCACGGGGAACGACGCCGCCTGGGCAATCGTGTCGTGCCCGGGTGCCGGGGGTACGCCGGCCAGGGCGGCAAGGGTGGACTCGCCGCTGGCATCGACGAAGGCGGCGGCGGACAGTTCCTGGGTGCCGGCATGGTCGGTGACGCGGACCGCTTCCAAACGATCGCCTGCGCGCACCACCCCGGTCAGCAGCGCGTGCAGGCCGAGGGTGACGCGGTCGGCCTGGATCTGCTCGTCCAGGGCGGATTTCAGCGCCTCCGGGTCCAGCATGACGATCCAGTTGCCGCTGGGCGCGCGGATCGGCGCGGTGTCCAGGCCGAAGCCGGCCAGGCGGTCCAGCACCTCCCCGCCGATGCCGCGGACGGCCTGGGTGGCGGCGTTGCCGGCGGCAAAAAACCCGCAATAGGACAGCACATTGGCGTTGGTCGCCGCGCCACCGAGGAAGCCGTAGCGTTCCAGCAACAACACCCGCGCGCCGGTGCGCGCGGCGCCGCAGGCGGCGGCCACGCCCCCGGCGCCGCCGCCGGCCACGATGACGTCATAGGGTGGCGAGGGTGGCATTGCGCGGCTCCATGCGGGTAGGATCGGGTTCCATAGCGGCCGGCGGCGCGGCTTGCGATAGGGCCGGCGTTGCCGCCGCCGACCGCGCCGTGCCGGCGTGGCCGCACCTAGTACAAGGAAGCCGCCGATGTCATTCCTGGTCCGATCGATCGCCGCCTGGAGCGGGTTGCTGCTGGCTGCCGTACCGGCCCACTCGGCGATCGCCTGCGACCCGGTCGCGGCTCACATGGTCGGGATCATGTCGCTGTATCAGGGCACGATCGGTCCGTATCCGGTCCGGATGGGGCTGCAATTCGGCACGCGCGGCGACGTGACCGGGTTGTATGGCTACGCGGCCGGTCCAGGCCGGCTGGCGCTGGCCGGGCGGTTGACGCCGGACGGTCGGCTGATCCTGACCGAATCCGTGGCCGGCGGGAGAGGCTCGGCGCGGTTCGTGGCGCGGATGCCGGGTCAGGGCGACGCCGCGTGCCAGACCATTTCCGGCACCTGGATCGCCGCGGGCACGGGACGGCGCCTGGCGGTGCGGCTGCGCTATTCCGACACGTCGTTTCGGCCTCTGGCGTATTACCTGCGTCCGGGCGATTTGCGGGTGGAGCGCGCGGCGGTGGCGTTCCGCGCCGCAGCGCTGGCCGGTCATCGCCGCGCCGTGGTGGCGGCGCTGCGCGATCCGGTGCGCGTCAGCCTGGGCGGGCGCGGCAGCCGCCTGGCGCGTCCGGCCGTGGTGCTGGCACATTATGCGGCGATCTTCACGCCGGTCTTTCTGGCGCGGCTGCGGGCGGACGTGCCGCATCTGCTGTTCGTGCGCGATCAGGGGTTCATGCTGGGCGGCGGAGCGGTGTGGTTCGACCGTGCCGGCAAGGTGATCACGCTGAACAACTGAGCGCGGGCGGCTGGCGTCGCCGTGTGCCCCTCCGATCCACCGCTGCATCGGCATCCGGCAAGGGGTTCACGCGGAGGCAGGCGGAGATCCGGGGAGGTCGCGGAGGAACAGGAGCGGGGCCGCGGGTGCGGCCGGGACGGGCGGCGAGGTATGTTGTTACGATATCGTAATGAATAGGGCGCGCAAAATCCTGGAGCCGGAGTCGCGTTTCAATTTTTCGGCTTGCCGATGCGCGGCGGGAACGGCGGATTGCGGTGCCGCGACGGCATGGTCTCGGGCCGGGGCGGCTTGATGGCGTGGGGCGGCGCGGCGGCCGGCCGCGCGCATCACGGGCGCAGCGGCGGGAACGGGCGCGGCGTGGGATGCCATGGCGGCGTCCGCTCCGGACGACACGACCACGTCCGCTCCGGACGACACGACCACGTCCGCTCCGGACGACGCTGTGGCGTCCGCTCCGGACGACGCGACGGGAACGGCAGCCAGGATCTGGGCGCGCTGGCCTTGCGGGTGCGCCGGTTCCGCCGGCCGGGACGGCGCGGCCGGACTCAGGGGGGAAGCCGTCTGGGCAGAGTGCTCCTGCGGGAAGGTTTCACCTTCCAGGCACACCGGCGGGACGGGGGTGGCGGTCTGGGGCAGCGTGTCAGGGGCGCGGGCGGCGCGATCCGCCGCCACTTCGGCAACCGCCTGCGCCATGCCGCGCAGCTTCCGGCGCACCGGGATCAGCATCAGGCGCGTGAACAGATTCAGGCCGGTGGCCTGGGCAATCGCCTCGCACAGATCCTCGATCAGCTTGAGGAGGCGGAGGACAGGATCGGGCGGGGCGTCGGTCACGGAGGCATTATGTCCTAGAAGTCTCTAATGTTCCGTTAACGGGACGAGGGGAATCTTTCACCGGCGGCAGCCGATGCGCCCCGCGTCTTTCGCCATGGCCGCGCCCCCCATCGAGGCCCTGCCCCGGTCCGGATGCCCCACGCTTCGCGCAACAATCGCCAGAGCGTTGCGGGATCAAGCCCTCTGTCGCGCCCTCTGTCGCACCAACCGAAAGAGCGGTCCGACCGGGACGGCATGGGGTGGATTCCGATCCGCTCCGCTTTGCGGCTACACTTGCCGAATCCGGGCGCCGCCGGCGTGCGCCCGCGCGCGGGGCGAGACCGGTAAGGAGCAGGATCAGGCATGTCGGGGACAGAAGCGCCGGCGGATCGCGTCGGGGCGCCGCCCAACTGGTCCCTGACGCTCTGGACCATGGTCGGAATCCAGCTGGTGATGAGCCTGTCGTTCACCCTGTTGGCGCCGATCATGCCGCTGTTTCTTCCCGATCTCGGCGTGCATCGGCCGGATCTGATCGATCTCTGGGCCGGGATCCTCGCCTCCGTCACCTCGTTCGTCGGCACTTTCGCAGCACCAGTCTGGGGGCGGATGGCGGACCGGCTGGGGCGCAAGCTGATGGTGCTGCGGTCCTCGCTCGGGATCGCGGTGTTCACCGGGCTGATGGGGATCGCGACCAGCGTCTGGCATCTGCTCGCGTTCCGCATGGCGATGGGGTTGTTCGCCGGGTTCAATTCCGCCGCGATCGCGCTGGTCGCCGCGCAGGTGCCGGATCAGCGGCTGGGCTATGCGCTGGGCTGGCTGTCCACCGGGCAGCTGGTGGGCGCGCTGATCGGGCCGATCGTCGGCGGCGGACTGGCGGACCTGACCGGCAGCTACCGGATTCCGTTCTTTTTCGCCTCCGCCATTTCGCTGATCGGGTTCGGGCTGACCTGGTGGCTGGTGCAGGAGCGCTTCGTCCGCCCGCCGCCCAACGCGGGCACGCGCCGGGCGCGGTCGCTGCCCGCGGCGATGGCGCTGCTGCGCGCCACACCCGGGCTGGCGGCGCTGATGGTGGTGCTGCTGCTGGCGCAGTTCGCGGTGCAGGCGGTGCAGCCGGTGGTAACCTTGTTCGTGCAGCAACTGACCGGGCCGGTGCCGCAATTGGCAACCCTGGCCGGCGCGGCGTTCTCGGTCACCGGGCTGGCGGATGTGATCGCCTCGCCGTTCCTGGGCAAGCGCAGCGACGTGATCGGGTATCGGCGC
>DAHWDR010000341.1:0-16260 GCA_027330745.1 Acetobacteraceae bacterium
CAGCAGCCGCGCGAACAGGCCGAGCCCGGTGCCTTGGGCGATGGCCGCGCACAGATCCTCGATGATCTGCAGGAGGGCCAAAAGCGCAGGAGAGAGCGGGGCGTCGGTCACACGGACATATGACCCTATAAACGTTGATACATCGTTAGCGCGCCAAAGAAATTTTTCGCTGCGCGCTGCCGTGGACACCGGGCCGTCCCGTCTCGGCCGCCCCTGTCTCGGCCCGCCCGGCCATGACGGGCGGGCGCGGCGGCCGGGGCGGGTGGGGCGGACGATGACGAGGGCGCAACCGCCATGGCCCCCGCAACCGGAAGGTCGGCGGCCCCGGCGCGGCCCCGCGCTAATTCTTCTGGATGCTGATGCCGCTGGTGCCGAGATGGATATCGATCCGCCCCGCACGCTGGCGCTGCTGGTAATAGAGATAACCGAGTACACCGACCGCCACCACCAGCACGGCGATCACGGCGAAGACGAAATTGCGGTTCATGCTGAGCCCTGAGTGACGCGATCAGGGTACCACGGTTGCCGTGATCCGGAAAATCCGGCCTCACACCGCGCCGCGCGCCCGCAACACGTCGCCCAGCCGCAGCGCGATCAACCCCATCAGGCACGCCGCGCTGAACGCGTTCAGGACCGCCAGCCGCGCATCCTCGGCCCCGGTCAGCGTCAGGATCGGCCGCCCGAACGCCGCCGCGGGTACCAACAACGCCAGCAGCGGCAGCCCCACCCCGGCCAGCCCCAACCAGCGTCCCGGCAGCAGCGCGGCCAGCGCGATGCAGGGCAGCAGGAACAGCCCGACCGCCGTCCCTGGCCCCAGCAGCTTCATGCACCAGACGGTGTTGACCGTTCCCACCAGCCACAGCGCGGTCCGCCCCGCGCCCGGCAGCCGCCGCGCCAGCGCCGGGATCGCCAGGAACAGCGGCATCGCGCACATGGTCAGGAACGCGGGATGCCCGCGCGTCCACCCCACCACCGCGATCACATACAGCGGATAGATCGGCCCGTTCGACCCCAGCACCAGCGCCACGAACCCGGCCAGCGCGGTCGCCGGATCGGGATGCGCGGCATAGGCGCCGATCGCCGCGCGCAGCCTCATCGCGGGCGCAACCGGTAATGGCTCACGCCCCAGTCGCGGCCCTCGCGCGCGCCGAACAGCCCGGCGGTGGCCAGGAAGAACAGCCGCCAGCGGCGCTTCCACAGCCCCGCCTGGCGGCCGTACACCGCGCGCAGGATCGGATCGATCGCCGCCGCGTTTGCGTCGTAGCGGGCGAGCCAGTCATTGGCGGTGCGCTGATAATGCACCCCGCTCCAGCGCCAGTCGGCTTCCAGCGTGAAATGTTCGTCGAGCTGGCGGATCAGGCCATGGCTCGGCATGATCCCGCCGGTGAAGAAATGCTGCGCGATCCAGTCGGCCTGATCCTCGTGGTCGAACGCATAGGGCGCCAGACGGTGGCTGAAGACATGCAGGAACAGCCGCCCGTCCGGCTCCACCCAGCCACGCACGCGGTCCAGCAGCGCGCGCCAGTTGCTCATGTGCTCCCACATCTCGACCGAGACGATACGATCGAACCGCGCGTTGGGATCGAACCCGTTCATATCCGCGGTCACCACGCGCAGATTGGTCAGGCCGCGCCGCGCCGCCTCGGCCATGATGAAGCTGCGCTGCGGTTGCGCGTTGGATACCGCCAGGATTTGTGCGTTCGGATACCGTTCCGCCATCCACAAGCTCAACGAACCCCAGCCGCAGCCCAGCTCCAGGATGCGTTGGCCGTCAATCAGCTGCGCGTGGGCGGCGGTCTCGGCCAGCGCCCGTTCCTCGGCCGCGTCCAGGGTCTCGGCGCCGTCGCCGTACAGACAGCACGAGTATTTCCGTTGCGTACCAAGAACATGCGCGAAAAATGCCGCCGGCAGCTCGTAATGCTGGGCGTTTGCGGCTTCGGGCCGCACCGCGATCGGGAAGGCGTACATCCGCAGCGCGAAGTCGCGCTCCGCCTCGGGCGGGGTGTGGTCCAGGCGCTTGCCGGTGCGTTCCACCAGCATCGCGATTCCGGCGCGCGTCAGTGCATCGGGCAGCTTCAGACGCTCGACGGCGCCGGTGGCGGCGGCGACCAGGTTCATCTTGAAAATCCTTTCGGCAGCGGCAGGAACGCGCGGGTGCGCGCCTGGTAGTCGCGATAGACGGCGCCGCGGGAGCGCAGCATCTCGGCTTCCAGCGGCGGAATGCCGGAGACATGCACCAGCAACCAGTACATCAGCGCCGGCGCCGACAGGGCCAGCCAACCGGCCGGATGCGCCGCCGACACCGCCAGCAGCGGCCAGGCGCACCAGGCCAGCCATTCGAAGAAATAATTCGGATGCCGCGACCATCCCCACAACCCGGTGGCGCAGACCTGGCCGCGATGGGCGGGATCGCGGCGAAACCGCAGCAACTGTTCGTCGGCGGTGTGCTCGCCCACCACCGCGACCAGGAACACGATCACGCCGGCCGCGTCGCCCGCGCCGAGCGGCGCCGGATTGCGTGCCGCGAGCCAGAACGTCACCGCCAGGAACGCCGCCGCCGCGGCCTGGATCTGCAGGAACAGGAACATCCGGCGCTGGAACCCGGCGCCCCATTCGGAGCGCAGCCGGGCGTAGCGGACATCCTCGGCGCCGTGGCGGGTGCGGCGCAGGATGTAGCCGCCCAGCCGCACCGCCCACGCCGCCGCCAACGCCGCCACCAGCCACCCGCGCGGGCTGGTCGCCACCAGACCATACGCGACGCCGGCGCCCCCGAGGGCGAAGGTCCAGACCACATCCACCCAGCCCGCGTTGCCGCTGCGGCGTTGCACCGCCCAGGCGGCCATCATCGCCAGCGATAGCGCGATCGTCACCGCCAGCACGATCATGCGGGCCTCCCGCCGCCGGCGATGAAGCGCAGCACGGCCCGCCGCACCGGCAGGATCGGCGCCAGGATCGAGGCGAGGCCGCCGACCAGCGCCCGATGCCCCAGGCCGCGATACAGTCGCGCCTCGACCGGCACCCCCGCCGCGCGCAGCTTCGCCGCCAGACGCGACGTGTTGCCAGGATCGACGATGCGATCCGCGGTCCCGGCCGCCAGCAGCATCGGCGGGGCGGCGGGGGTGACGAAGCCGATCGGCTGCGAGTCGGGCCAGGACGTTTCCGGTCCGAAAATCTCCTTCAGGACCTGGCTGCGCAGCGGCAGGAAATCATACGGGCCGGCCAGGCCGATCACGCCCGCCACCTGTCGCGGCGCCACGCCGGCCGCGGTCAGATAGCGCCCGTCCAGCGCCAGCAAAGCGGCGATCTGCGCCCCGGCCGAGTGGCCCATCAGGAACAGCCGGCGCGGGTCCCCACCATGCGCGGCGATTCGCGCCAGGGTCCAGGCGACGGCCGCGGCGGCGTCTTCCATGAAGGCAGGAAAACGGATCTCGGGATACAGGCGGTAATCCGGCACCACCGTCAGCACGCCGCGCGCGGCCAGGGCGGCGGCGGCGAAACGGTACATCGCCCGCTCCCCTTCTTCCCAGCCGCCGCCATAGAAGAACACCACCACCGGTGCCGGTCCGCCGGCCGGAGCGTAGATATCCAGCGCCTGCCGCGGACCCGGCCCATAGGCCAGGTCGGACAACACCCGCACGCCGCGCCGCGGCGCCATCCGGTTCAGCAACTCAAGGGCAACCCCGCCGGAGGCCGGCGGGGTCAGGACGGCCGACATCGCGCTACATCCCCAGCAGCGGGCGCACCAGCCGGCCGATCCAGCCATGCGGGCGCAGATGATGGGTGGTGGCGATCAGGCACACGCAATCCGCGCCCGCCAGCGCGCGCGGCTGATGGTCCAGCGACGGGTCGGCCTCCACGCAATCCCCGGCTTCGTAGGTGCCGGTGCCGTCGGCGAAGGCGCCGGACAGGACGCAGGTGGTCTCGGCGCCGGTATGGCCATGGGTGAGCAGGGCGCGGCCGGGGGCGACGCGGATCAGGTCCAGCCGGCTATCGGTCGCGTCGCGCCCGACCAGCTTCATGATCGCGATCCCTGGCGCCACGCGGCGCCAGTTGCCGGTGGCGAGCGCGGCCAGATCGAACGCGGCCGGATCGGGCAGGCGCGGCGGTGCGGCCGGTTCCGCGGCGGCCGCGTCCAGTCGCGCCAGCGCCCGGGCCAGCGCGTCGGCCGCCATCGGCGCCGGCGGCAAGGCGTCGAGCAGCGCCCCGCCGGCGGCCTCGGCGGCGCGCAAGCCGGAGACGCAGGCGGGGCAGCGCGCGGCATGGACGGCGATCACGCGCGCATGTGCTGCGGGCATGGTGCCGGCGGCGCAGGCAAGCAGGCTCGCCTCGGCCGGATGGTGGCGGATCATGCGTCCTCTCCCAACGCCGCGCGTAGCCGGGACATGGCCAGGCGCAAACGCGATTTCACGGTGCCGAGCGGGATGGCGAGTGCCGTCTCCATCTCGCTATGGGAACGTTCGTCGAAATAGGCCAGACGCAGCGCCTCCGACTGCTCCGCCGGCAGGGCGGCGATGGCCTCGCGCAGGCGGCGGGCGCGCTGGTCGGCGGCCAGCAGCGCATCGGCGGGGGGTGGCGGGTCCGGCGCGTCGGTGGGATCGCTCACGGGAAACTCCGGCCGCGCCCGGCGGAGCTGGTCGATGCGAAGATTCCGGGCAATGGCAAAGATCCAGGCTGCGGCGGTGGCGCGCTCGGGGTCGAACTGTGCCGCCTTGCGCCAGACCGCGAGCAGCGCCTCCTGCGCCAGTTCCTCGGCCTGACCCGCGTCGGCGCCGCGGCGTTGCAGGAATGCCTTGATCCGCGGCGCGAAATGGGAAAACAGCGCGGCGAAGGCGGTGCGGTCGCGCCGCGCCGCGACGGCGGCGATCAGCGCCGCGTGCGACGAGGTTTCCGGCGGTTCGGTCATGACGTGGGACTCCGGCGGACGCGCGACCAGCGCGGCCTCGGTCCCGGTCGACCATGGCTGGCACGAGACATACATGACCCTTCTACGGATGACCGGGCGGATCGGATCACTGGCCGCGCCAGTGATCCGATCCCGCCGCCGCTGCGTATCTGACTTCGGATAGCACAGGCGGCGGGTGACATGCGGGGCACGGAGCGGTTGCGGATCGCGGTGGTGGGCAGCGGCATCGCCGGCATGGCGGCGGCCTGGCTGCTGCATCGGACCCATGAGGTGACGGTGTACGAGGCGGCGGCGCAACCGGGCGGGCATAGCGTGACGATCGAAGTGCCAGGCACAACGGGGCCGGTGCCGGTGGATCTGGGGTTCATCGTCTATAATCCGCCTGCCTACCCGAACCTGACCGCGCTGTTCCGGCATCTGGATGTGCCCACGCACGGCTCTGACATGTCGTTCGCGGTGTCGCTGCGCGGCGGCGCGCTGGAATATGCCGGGACGGACCTGTCCGGGCTGTTCGGCCAGCGGCGCAATCTGGTGCGGCCGCGGTTCTGGGCGATGCTGCGCGATCTGGCGCGGTTTTATCGCGAGGCCGAGGCGGATGCGGTGACATTGGACCCGGAGATCACGCTCGGCGCCTATCTCGCCGCGCGCGGCTATGGCGCAGCGTTCATGCGCGATCATCTGCTGCCGATGGCCGCTGCCATCTGGTCGGCCCCGGCGGAGCGCATCGCCGCCTACCCGGCGCTGGCGTTCATTCGTTTCTGCCAGAACCACGGCCTGCTGCTGCTGCGCGACCGCCCGCAATGGCGCAGCGTGATCGGGGGCAGCCGCGAATATGTCCGCCGCCTGACCGCGCCCTATGCCGCGGCGATCCGGCTGGCGTGCCCGGTGCGGGAAATCCGCCGCGTCCCGGGCGGCGTGATGCTGCGTGCCGCGGATGGCGAGGAACGGGCGTATGATCACGTGGTGATTGCCACCCACGCCGATCAGGCCCGGGCGCTGCTCGCCGATCCCTCGGCGCGTGAGCATGCGCTGCTGGGCGCGATCGGCAGCACCGTGAACGAGGCGGTGATGCACCGCGATCCGGCGCTGATGCCCCGCCGGCAGCGCGTCTGGGCGAGCTGGAACTATATCGGCGCCGCCGCGGGGCGTGGGGCCGACGATGCGCTTTGCGTCACCTACTGGATGAATCGGTTGCAGCGCATCCCCGGCGCCGGGCCGGTATTCGTGACGCTGAACCCGGTGCGCCCGCCGGCGCCGGGCACCGTGCTGCACCGCGCCCGGTTCGAGCACCCGTTGTTCGACGCCGCGGCGCTGCGGGCGCAGCGCGAGCTATGGGCGTTGCAAGGGCAGCGCCGCACCTGGTTCTGCGGCGCCTGGTTCGGCGCCGGGTTCCACGAAGACGGTGTGCAGGCCGGCCTGGCGGTGGCCGAGGCGCTGGGCGGCGTGCGCCGGCCCTGGCGCGTGGCCGAGGAATCCGGCCGGATGCCGCTCTCGGCGCAGCCAGGGGCGCTGGCGGCATGACCGCCTCGGCGCTTTATACCGGAACGGTCGTGCACACGCGCCACCGGCCGGTGCGCCACCGGCTGCGCTACCGGATGCTGATGCTGCTGCTCGATCTGGACGAGATCCCGGCGCTCGCGCGGCGGCTGCGGCTGTTCTCGGTCGATCGGTTCAATCTGTTCGGGTTCGCCGCGCGCGATCACCTGGCCGGGGACGCGACGAAGCTGCGCGCGCAGGTGGAGGCGGCGCTGACGGCGGCGGGGATCGCGCCGGATGGCGGTCCGATCCGGCTGCTGGCGATGCCGCGCGTGCTGGGCAGCGTGTTCAATCCGTTGAGCATCTTCTTCTGCTACGGGCACGACCAGGCGCTGCGCGCGGTGCTGTACGAGGTGCACAACACGTTCGGGGAGCGCCATAGCTACCTGATCCCGGTGGAGCGCGCGGCGGATGGGGCGATGCAGCCGATCCGGCAGGAATGCGACAAGGGATTCTACGTCTCGCCGTTCATGGACATGGCGCTGCGCTACCGCTTCCGCCTGACCCCGCCGGGCGAGAAGCTGGGTGTGGCAATCGACGTGCGCGACGCGGATGGGACGATCCTGACCGCGGGTCTCGCGGCGCGGCGGCAGACGCTCACGGATGGCGCGCTGCTGCGCGGGTTCGTGCGCCATCCGCTGCTGGCCTTGCAGGTGCTGGGCGGGATCCACTGGGAGGCGGTCAAACTCTGGCGCAAGGGCATGCGGGTCCGGCCGCGCCCGGCGCCTCCGGCGGCGCCGATCAGCATCGTTGTTTCGGGGAGGGCGGCATGAGCGGACGTGCGATCGTGGGACCGGCGCCCTGGGCGCTGCATCCCGGCCGGGCGCTGCTGGCGCGCGTGCTGGGCCGGATCGGGGTTGGCACCCTGACGGTGGTGCTGCCCGGCGGGACGCGCGCGCGCCATGTCGGCGCGGCGGCGGGACCCGAGGCGGTGCTGGTGCTGCATCGTTGGCGCGCGCTGCGTCGGCTGCTGACCGGCGGCGATATCGGGTTTGCCGAGGCGTATCTGGATCAGGATTGGTCGAGCCCCGACCCGGTGGCGCTGCTGGAACTGGCCGCGCGCAACATGGCCCGCATCCCGGGCGCCGAGGGCGGCACCTTGCCCGTGCGGCTGTGGCACCGGCTCCGTCATCTGGCGCGCAGCAATTCGCGCGCCGGCAGCCGCCGCAACATCATGGCGCATTACGACCTCGGCAACGATTTCTACGCGCAGTGGCTGGACCCGGGGATGAGCTACTCGTCCGGGATTTATGCCGATCCCGTGGCCGACCCGGTGGCCGGGCTGGATGCGGCACAGGCGGCCAAGCAGGATCGGGTGCTGGCGCTGCTGGATCTGCGTCCCGCGCAGCACGTGCTGGAGATCGGTTGCGGCTGGGGCGGGCTGGCCGAGCGGATCGCCGCGGCGGGCGCGCGTGTCACCGGGTTGACCCTGTCGCCGGCGCAGCTGGATTTTGCCACTGCCCGGCTGGCGGCGGCGGGCCTCGATGCGCGCGCCGAATTGCGGTTGCAGGATTATCGCGACGCGGGCGGACAGTTCGAGCGGATCGTCTCGGTCGAGATGATCGAGGCGGTGGGCGAGGCCTATTGGCCGACCTATTTCGCGACCCTGCGCGCGCGGCTGGCGCCCGGCGGCGTCGCGGTGCTCCAGGCGATCACGATCGCTGACGATTGGTTCGACCATTATCGCCGCGGCACCGATTTCATCCAGCGCGCGGTGTTTCCCGGCGGGATGCTGCCGTCCCCGGGTGCGATCGCGCGGCTGGCGGAGCAGCACGGCCTGGCGGTGCGGACCCGCGAGAGCTTCGGCGACAGCTATGCGCGCACGCTGGCGGCCTGGCGGACGCGGTTCCACGCCGCCTGGCCCGCGATCGCCGCGCTGGGCTTCCCGCCGCGCTTCCGGCTGCTGTGGGATTACTACCTGGCCTATTGCGAGGCCGGATTCCGTGCCGGGCGCGTGGATGTGGGGCTGTGGCGCCTGGAACCGCGGTGATGCCGGGCCGGCGCGAAATACTGGTTGCCGCCGCCGCCTTCGTGCCCGCGCCCGCAGCGATGCGCGACGCGCCGACCATGGGCGTAACGGCCCCAAGTGTACCGGCGAGCGGCGTACCGGCGAGCGGCATCCCGGCGACCGGCGCATTGCGGTTCCGGCTCGTGCGCGAAGGTTCGGCGATCGGCACCCATACATTGCTGTTCCACCCGACGCCGGACGGAATGACGATCACGATCGCGGTGGACATCGTGGTGCGGTTCGGGCCGTTGGTGTTGTACCGCTACCGGCTGCGCGGGTCGGAAACCTGGAGCGGCGGCCGCTGCGTTGCCGCGGCCTCGCAGACCGATGACGACGGGTCCCAAGATGTCATGCGCGCGACGCGCGATGCCGCCGGGCTGTGGGTGACGGGGACGAAGGTCCCGCGCTACCTGGCGCCGCAGGATGCGCTGGTGGCTTCGCACTGGAATCAGGCGGAGCTGCGCGGGCCGTGGATCAATCTGCAGAACGGGAAGTTGCTGCATCCGCTGGTTGCGCCGCTGGGCGCGGCCTCGGTCCCCGAGGCGAACGGAACCCTGGTTGCGGCGCGCGGTTTCGCGGTGACCGGGCCGGCGCGGATGCAGCTTTGGTACACGCCCCGGCTTGTATGGACCGGGCTGCTGTTCTTCGCCAAGGACGGCTCGAAAGTTCGTTACGAGAGGATGACATGAACGTGACGTGGAGATGGATGCGCGGCGCGATGCTGGCGCTGGGCGTGATCGGGCTGTCGGGATGCGCGACGTTCGGGACGCATCAGGCGCTGGCGCCGAAGGTGGATCTGTCGCGCTACGCGGGGCGCTGGTACATCATCGCGAATATTCCGTATTTCGCGGAAGCCGGGAATGTGGGCAGCTATTTCGACGTCACCTTCCCGGGCGGCAAGGTGCATGACGTCTATGAGGGCCGCGCCAAAATCTTCTCGGCGCCGCCGTCGCGCTTCGTGATGCATGGTTACGTGGTGGCGGGAAGCAACGGCGCGTATTGGCGGGAATCACCGTTCTGGCCGCTGTATCTGTCGTATCTGATCCTGTATGTCGGCCCGCATTACGGCACCGCGCTGGTCGGCTATCCCGGGCACGGCTATGGCTGGGTGTTGTCGCGGCACCGGCGGATGGCGGAACCCACCTACCAGGCGATGCTCGCTCGATTCGCCGCGGCCGGGTACGACGTCACGAAATTCCGACGCGTCCCGCAGTTTCCCGATCAGATCGGCGCGCCCGGGTTCCAGGGGCCGTAGCGGCCCAATCGACCGGAGCGCCGTACCTGTTCTGGCCGCCCGGCCTGCGACCGCGGTATCCTCCGGCCATGATCCCTGCCGTCATCGGTCTCCCCGGCCCCGCCCTGACCGCGGCTGACCGCGCCCTGCTTGGCGCGTATCCGCCGGCCGGGGTGATCCTGTTCGCCCGCAATATCGAAACCCCCGACCAGCTCGCCGCGCTGACCGCGGCGTTGCGCGCCGTCCTGCCCGGTGACGCCCATCTGATGCTGGACCAGGAGGGCGGCCGGGTCGCCCGTTTGCGCCCGCCGCATTGGCGCGCCCATCCGTCCGCGGCGGCGATCGGCGCGCTGTGGGCCGCCCACCCCGCCAGCGCCCGTCGCGCCGCCTGGCTGCAGGGCGCGCTGATCGGCGCCGAGGCCGCTGCCGCCGGCTGCGACATCGTCACCGCCCCGGTGCTGGATCTGGCCGTGCCCGGCGCCTCCGACGTGATCGGGGATCGCGCCTTCGGTCCCGATCCGGATCAGGTGGCAGCCCTCGGACGCGCCATGGCCGACGGGCTGCTGGCCGCCGGCGTGATCCCGGTGATGAAGCACCTGCCCGGGCATGGGCGCGCGCGCAGCGACAGCCATCGGGATCTGCCGGTGGTGGTGGACCCGACCGAGGCCGACCTGCGCCCATTTGCCTTGAACGCGGACCTGCCCTGGGCCATGACGGCCCATATCCTGTTCCCCCTCTGGGACCCGGCGCGGCCCGCCACCCTGTCCCCGGCGGTGCTGGGCGGGATCATCCGCCGCCGGATCGGCTTTCAAGGAGTGCTGGTGACCGACGATCTTGCCATGGGCGCGCTGACCGGCCCGCCCGCGCCGAACGCCCGCGCGGCCCTGGCCGCCGGGGCCGACCTCGCGCTGTTCTGCGCCGGCGGGACCGAGGCGACACGCGCCGTCCTGTCCGCCTGTCCGGCCATGCCGCCGGCCACCCAAGCGCGCCTCGCCGCTGCCCGCGCCTGCGCCGCCGCCGCGCGCCAGCCGCTGGATCCGGACGCGCTGGCGGCCGAGCGCGATCGGCTGCTCGCGTGATCGACACCATCGCGCAGATCGCGCTGGCGGCGGTGGCGGCGATCCTGGCGATCACGCTGCACGAGACGGCGCATGGCTATGCCGCGCTGGCGCTGGGCGATACCACCGCGCGCGATGCGGGGCGGCTGTCGCTGAACCCGATCCGGCATATCGATCCCGTGGGCACGCTGCTGCTGCCCGGGGCGCTGTTGGTCGGGCAGTTGGTCACGCTGGGGCGCGTCGCGTTCATGTTCGGCTGGGCCAAACCGGTGCCGGTGGGGGCGTGGCAGTTCCGCAATCCACGTCGGGGCATGGCGCTGGTGGCGGCGGCGGGGCCGGCGAGCAATTTCGTGCTTGCGCTGTTGGGCGCGCTGGCGCTGCCGGCGGCGCCGGGGCCGATGCCGGGCAGCTTCGCCTATCTGGACCGGGCCTCGGCGCTGCATCCGTGGCTGGCCGCGTTCCTGGTGCCGTTCATCCTGTACAATCTGGTCCTGGGGCTGTTCAACCTGATCCCGCTGCCGCCGCTGGATGGCGGGCGGATCGCGGTCGGGCTGTTGCCAGCGCCGCTGGCGATGCGCTGGGCGCGGCTGGAACGGGCGGGAATCCTGATCGTGCTGCTGGTCGTGTTCGTGCTGCCGGCGGTGCTGTCGCATTTCGGGATCGCCTTCGATCCGTTCCGCGCGGTGCTGGGCCGCGTACTGCCCTGGGCGCTGCGGCTGGTGCTGCTGCTGACCGGGCATCATCCTTTCGCGGGGATGCATGAGCGATTCTTCTGACGCGCCCGCCGCTTCTGACACGTCCGGCGGCCTGATCCTGCGGCTGGAGGGGTTCGAGGGACCGCTCGATCTGCTGCTGGATCTCGCGCGGGCGCAGAAGGTGGATCTGGCGCGCATCTCGATCCTGGCGCTGGTCGATCAGTATCTGGCGGTGATCGAGGGCGCGCGCCGCGTGCGGCTGGAGCTGGCCGCGGACTGGCTGGTGATGGCGGCCTGGCTGACCTGGCTCAAATCCCGTCTGTTGCTGCCGCCGGAAAGTGCCGATGCGCTGGCCGCCGGAGAGGACGCCGAGGTTCTTGCGGCGCGGCTGGCGGCATTGGCAGCGATGCGCGCCGGCGCGGCCTGGCTGGCGGCGCGGCCGGTACTGGGGCAGGACGTGTTCGCGCGCGGTGGGAGCGAGGATCACGTGCAGATCGACCGCTCCGGGCTGGTGCTGTCGCTGCCGTTGTTGCTGCGCGGATATCTGGGCGCGTTGCGCCGGTCCGGCGGGCGCAGCCGCTATCGGCCCAAGGCGCTGACGATCTGGACGGTGCAGGACGCGCTGGCCCGGTTGCGACGGCTGCTGGGGTCGCTGCCGGATGGGGCGACGTTGGACGCCTTCCTGCCGGAGCTTGGGTCCCCCACCGAACGGCGGGCGGCGCTTGCCTCCACGCTGCTCGCCGGGCTTGAACTGGCCCGCGACGGTGCGGCGCGGTTGGCGCAGGAGGTCCCGTTCGGTCCCGTGACGGTGCATCCGCCATGACCGAGACGCTGCCGGAGGCATGGCTGCGCCTGGCCGAAGCGGCGGTGTTCGCCACCGCCGCGCCGCTGCCGCCGCGCGCTCTGGCCGCGTTGCTGCCGGAGGAAGCGGACGTCGCCGCGGTGCTGGCCGCGCTGGCCGCGCGCTACGCCGGGCGCGGGGTGGTGCTGGTGGAGGTGGGCGGCGGCGTGCAGTTCCGCACCGCGCCGGACCTGGCGCTGGCGTTGCGAAAGGTGGTGGCGGTGCCGCGCCGGCTGCCGCGCGCGGCGATGGAGGGGCTGGCGATCGTCGCCTGGCACCAGCCGGTCACGCGCGCCGAGATCGAGGAAATCCGCGGCGCCAGCCTGTCGCAGTCCAGCCTGGATGCGTTGCTGGAAGCGGATCTGATCGCGCCGCGCGGGCGGCGCGAGACGCCGGGGCGGCCGACCCTGTGGGGCACGACCCCGGGGTTCCTGACCCGGTTCGGGCTGCGCGATCTGCGCGATCTGCCGCGACGGGAGGAGCTGATGACGGAGACGCCGGTCCTGGCCGAGCCGGAAGCGCCGGCCGAGGAATAGCGCGTGATGTTGTGGCGGCGCGTCCCGGCGGCTCGTATGGTCCGGCGCCGAGGAGAACGCCGATGCCGCGCGCCGCGAGTCGCCAACGAACCCCCGATCTGCTGGCGGACATGCCGGACCCGGTGACGCCAGGGGTAGGTGGGCGGCTGCCGTCGCCGATCTACCTAGATCCCGGGCGGGCGGACGGGCCGGTGGTGCGGTTCCGCTCGCCGCGGGCGCGCAAGATCGTGTTCGGGTGGTACGGGGGCAAGTTCAGCCATCTGGCGTGGCTGCTGCCGCTGTTGCCCGACTGCCACCATTACTGCGAACCGTTCGCCGGCTCTGCCGCCGTGCTGTTGAACCGGGCCCCGGCGGCGGTCGAGACGTATAACGACCTTGACGGCGAGGTGGTCAATTTCTTCCGCGTGCTGCGCGACCGCGGCGAGGAGATCACGCGCGCAATCGCGCTGACCCCGTTCGCGCGCGAGGAGTATCACGACGCGATCGACCCGCCGCCCGGTCCCGCGTCCGAGGTGGAACGCGCGCGCCGGTTCTTCGTCCGCGCCCGCCAGACTCGCACCGGGCTGGCGCAGACCGCGAGCCTGGGACGCTGGGCAAATTGCCGCGAGACCAGCCGGGCGGGGATGAGTGGGGTGGTCTCGCGCTGGCTCGGCAGCGTCGATGGGCTGCCGGAGGTGGCCGGGCGGCTGCTGCGGGTGCAGATCGAGAACCGCCCGGCAATCGACCTGATCCGGCTGAACGATGGACCGAAAACCCTATTTTACTGCGATCCGCCGTATGTCCATGCCAGTCGCGGCGACGCGAAGGCGTATGGTCACGAGATGACCGACGGGCAGCATCGCGCGCTGGCGGACGCGCTGCATCAGGCGCGCGGGAAGGTGGCGATCAGCGGCTATCGCTGCAAACTGATGGACCGGCTGTACGCGGACTGGAACCGCTACGACGCGCCGGCGAAGCAGACACACAGCGTGAAGGACGAGCGGCAGGAAAGCCTGTGGGCGAATTATCCGCTGGCGCCGTTGGTGCGGGAAGCGGGCCTGTAGGCGGTGGCACGGCCGGCGGACCGCGGCGGGATCGCGCTGGATTACGACCGCGCCCGGGCGCTTCTGGCCGAAGCGTTTGCCGCGGCGGAACGGGCCGTGGCCGCGGGTAGCGACGGTGGACTGGCCGAGGTCGCCGCGTGCGGGACGAAGGTCTTCGCCAGCGCGTCGCAATCCTACCGGGAGGCGCTGCTCGGTTGCGCGCTGGCGCGTGGGCTGGACCCGCATATCGATATTCGTCTGCCCTACGCCGCGCACGGGCCGCGTGCGTTCAACGGGCGCACGCTGGACGAGCGGGTGGTCAATCCCTTCCTGAAGGAACGCAGCGTTCCGTCGAGCAAAGGACCCTACCTGGCCGCGTTCCGGCGCAGCGTGCGCTACGTTTCCGCAACCGGAGACGGATTGCGCGATCGCGGCGGGTTCGAGGCGATGCTGGCTTATCTCGCGGTGCTGGAAGCGGCCGACGGCCCCGGGATCGCCGCATTGCTGCGCGATCTCTGCATTCGCTTCGTGCGCCTGCGCGACCGGAGCCGTGTGCCTTTGGTCAGGCTCATCCGCATGAGCCTCGATCAGCAGGGCGCAATCGTGGCCGGGTTGCTGGCCAGCCGCAGCGGCGGAAGGTTTCCGGTATTTATCACGGCGGCGATGCTGGAGGCGCTGCGCGACAGCTTTGCGCTGCCGTGGACGATCGCGGTGCAAGGGATTAACGCAGCGGATGCCGCCAGCGGGGCCAGTGGGGACATCGTGGTGCGAGACAGCCGGAACGATACGGTTGTGATCGCGGTCGAAGTCACCGAACGTCCGATCGACAAGAACCGGATCGTCGGCACCTTCACTTCCAAGATCGCCATAGATCGGATCACCGAATACTTGTTTCTCTACACCGACGCTGAACCGGATGCCGAGGCGCGCCGCGCGGCGTTCGGATATTTCGCGCAAGGCCACGACATTCTGTTCCTGCGGATCGAGGAGTGGGTGCGGAACTGCCTCGGGATCGTCGGGGCGGCGGGGCGGGAGGGCTTCATCCAGCGGCTTCTGGACCATCTCGACACGCCGGACGTTCCTTCGGCGCTCAAGCAGCGGTGGAACGAATTGGCCGGCGCGGTCGCGGCCGGGACGCCGCCGGGGTAGGCGGCCGCATGACCGGGGATTGGACGGCGCGGGCCGCTATCGCGCCGCTGCCGCCAGCCGGGTCACGTGCACGATCGCCACTTTCTCGCCCGGCCGCAGCGCGCCCGCGATCCAGGCGGTCCCGTCCGCCTCTCCGCGCAGCCGCACCGGGATCGGCACCATCCGTCCGGCGCGCAGCGCGAACACCAGCAGCGCCCCGCCACGCCGCAGCAGCGCCTGCCGCGGCACGGCAAGCGCGGCCGGACCCGGCCGATCGAACCGCACCCGGACCCATTCCCCCGGCACCAGCGGGTTGGTCGCCGGCAGCCCAAGCCGCACGCGCACCAGCCCATAGGGCCGTGCGTCCTGTCCCACCGAGACGACCCGCCCGGTTCCGCGCCAGCCGTCACCCGCGATCGCCGCGGTCTCGCCCGGCGCGATTTCACGGGCTTGCCCGGGGGTCACCCGGGCGTCGATCCAGGGTGTGGCGCGCCCGCTGATGGTGGCGATCACGCCGCCGCGATACACCACCGTTCCGGGGGCGACGCGATAATGCAAGGTGCCGGCGATCGGGGCGCGGATCACCTGCTGGGTGGCCTCGCGTTGCAGCCCGGCCAGCGTGGTGCGCGCCTGCGCCAGGTTCCGCCGCGCCTGATCCAACGCCAGCGTGGTGCGCAGTTTGGCAGCCTCCATCTGGCGCGTGCGCGCATAGGCGGCATCGGCATAGGCCAGCGCTGCCCGCGCGCTGCTCAGCGAGGTTTGCAGCTGCGCCGGCACGTTGCGCGCCACCACCGCGCCGGCGGCGATCTCGCCCTCGGCATGGAACGGGCCTTCGACGGCGCCAGTGACCGGGGCGATCAGGCGTGTCTGGCCGAGGCTGTCCACCTCGCCCAGCACCCGGATCGGGTGCGACAGGGCCAGCAGGCGCACCGGCGCGGTTGCCGGCGCAGCGGCGGCGGCGGTCAGGATGGCCACCAGGCCCAATGTCCGGACCAGCGTGCGACGGCGAGGCATGGGCAGGCTCTCTCCCGGATCTGGGCAATTACCATCATGGCCGTCCTGGGCGCGGTGCGTAAGGGCGGGCGCGGCAACTCTGCGCGTCGCCCGGCTCGGGGACGGAGGCGTCGGCATGGGCGGCCGGATGCCGCGTAGGAAGGCGCGCGTCCCGGCCGTGACGCAACGCGCCCGCTCTGCCATCCTGGCGCCCGGCTACGGGCAGCGGAATAAGGGAGATCGGTCCATGAAACTCGGCTTCATCGGCGTCGGCAACATGGGTGGCCCCATGTGCCGCAACATCAT
>DAHWDR010000357.1:0-5880 GCA_027330745.1 Acetobacteraceae bacterium
GATCTGGATCGCGCGCTGGCCGCGGCCGACAAGGGGTTCAAGCTGTGGCGGAAAACCTCGGCCTATGACCGATCGAAACTGATGCGCCGCGCCGCCGATCTGCTGCGCGACCGCGCCGACGGCATCGCCCGGCTGATGACCCTGGAGCAGGGCAAGCCGCTGGCCGAGGCGAAGGGCGAGACCCTGGCGGGGGCCGACGTGATCGACTGGTTCGCGGAAGAAGCGCGTCGCGCCTATGGCCGGGTGATCCCGGCGCGGGCCGAGGGCGTGTATCAGCTGGTGGTGAAGGAGCCGGTAGGGCCGGTGGCGGCGTTCACGCCGTGGAATTTCCCGATCAACCAGGTGGTGCGCAAATTGTCGGCGGCGCTGGCGGCCGGATGTTCCATCATCGTCAAGGCGCCCGAGGAAACGCCCGCCTCCCCGGCCGAGCTGATCCGCTGCTTCGTCGATGCCGGGGTGCCGGCGGGCGTGGTCAACCTGGTATACGGGGTGCCGGCGGAGATTTCGGAATATCTGATCCCGCATCCGGTGATCCGCAAAATCTCGTTCACCGGATCGACCGTGATCGGCAAGCAGCTGGCGGCGCTGGCGGGCGCGCATATGAAGCGGGTGACGATGGAGCTGGGCGGGCACGCGCCGGCGATCGTGTTCGAGGACGCGGACCTGGATACGGCGGTGAAGATCCTGTCGGCGAACAAGCTGCGCAACGCGGGCCAGGTGTGCATCTCCCCCACGCGCTTCCTGGTGCAGGAGAGCGTGTATGACCGTTTCGTGGAAGGCTTCACCGCGCGCATCAAGGCGGCGAAAGTCGGCGACGGGCAGGACGCGGCGACCACCATGGGGCCGCTGGCCAACCCGCGCCGGATCACCGCGATGGAGAGCTTCATCGGCGACGCGGTGAAGCATGGCGCGAAGGTCCATACCGGCGGTGAGCGGATCGGCAACAAGGGCAATTTCTTCGCTCCCACGGTGCTGACCGACGTGCCGCGGGACGCGCGGATCATGAACGAGGAACCGTTCGGACCGGTGGCGGTGATCTCACGCTTCCAGGGATTCGATGACGTGGTGGCGGAAGCGAACCGGCTGCCGTTCGGCCTGGCTTCCTATGCCTATACGCGCTCGGCGAAGACCGCGAACGCGATCGCCGCTGCGGTGGAGGCGGGGAGGATGTCGATCAACCATCACGGGCTGGCATTGCCGGAAGTGCCGTTCGGAGGGGTGAAGGATTCGGGTTACGGATCGGAAGGCGGGTCGGAGGCGATCGAGGCTTATCTGAACACGAAATTCGTGTCCCAGGCCGGGTTGTAGCGGGGGCGGCCGAGGGCGGCGTCGCCTAGGACGGCAGCGCCACGCCGCGTGGCTGCGTGTGCCTTGCGCGCCGCCGCCGGCGCGCCATCGCCACCCCGGCAACCGCAGCAGCCAACAACACGAACGCCATCGGCTCGGGCACCGGCGCGCCGCCGGCGATCGTGACCACCTCGGTCAGCGCGTAGGTGTCTGCATTGAACGGCACCGCGAATCCCTGCGAGGCACTCACGAGCAGCCCGCCCCCTGGATCGACGAAGCTCTGACTGCCGAGCAGCGTTGTCGTCGCGAACGGCGTGTTCCCCCCATCGGCGTAGACCGACCAAGTCACCACCGCGCCGGCCAGCCCGGTGTTGGTATCGAAGAACGACGCCACCGCCTGCGCCCCCGTCATCCCGGCCTGACTTAGCACGAACTGCGCCACATGCCCGGCCGCACCCGTGGCGGTGATCGCGAGACTGAGGCCCGGCGTGCCGATCGCGCTCAGCGCGGAGAACCCCGGCCCGGCGGTGGCGGCGCTCAGCGTGTTCGCGGTGGCGCTGCCGCTGGTCAGCACGGTCCCATCGACGCCCACGCGCATCCCGATCACCGGCGCGGTCGAGGTCAGCGTGTTTGCCGACACCGTATCGCCCGCCGCGCTGCGATCGATCTGCCCCGAGGTAAGCCCAGACACCAGATTTCCGCTTACGCTTGCAGGGGTGCTGCTGGCGTTGACCACCGCGACCCCAGCGCCATTCGGTTCGTTATTGATGATCGTGTTGCCCGAAACGGTCAGCGCGCCCGGGTTACTCGCCCCCTCCTCGCCGTTCGAGATGATGGCGTTGTTCTGCGATTGCGGCCCCTGTTGAATGGTGTTGCCGGTGATGGTGGTTACCCCACCGTTCGGCGTGTCGATGCTATAGCTCGCGGTGCCGGTGGGGCCGTCGGCGATGAGGTTGTTGGTGATCGTGGTATTCAGCGCACGCGATTTCACTTCGTGGCCCACATTGGCGGCGGTCACGGTGCTGCCGGTCAAGGTGAAATCGGCGATGTTGCCGATATACAGATTGTGGGTGTACCCATATCCTGCCGACAGCGCGGGATTGGTGACGCCGTTGTTCGTGACCGTGGAGTTGTTGATCGTGAGCGACCCAACCCCGGTAGTCGGGTACGGCGTGGCAAGGATCCCATCCTGGTTGCCCCAGAACGAATCATGGTTCAGTACCAGGTTCCCGGAATAATACCGGATCCCCGCCGCATTCGCCCCGTTCGCATTCGACGTGACCGCGCCCGAGAACGACACGTTGTTCACCGTGACCGTCCCCGGGGCCTGCACCACCAGGAATCCCTGCGCGTTGGCTATTGGTTGCGAGGCGGTCAGATATGCGGTTCCGCCCACGCCCTGAATCGTGATGTCGGTGCTTACGGATGCGGCCTGGTCGGTGTACACCCCGGCCGGCAGGGCGACGGTATCGCCGTTTTGCGCCGCCGCAACTGCGGCGCCGAGCGTGGCGTAGTCTCCCGGCGCGGCGCCGACGGTCAGGGTGGCCATGATGCGTGGTGCCCCAGCAAGATCAGGCCGCACACTATCCCACGCCGCCCCGCGTGAGCATCACGAAAGCCGACGCGCGGTTACCATCCGTTCATCAATGCGGCGCAGGATATGCTCTGGCAAAAAAGGGACCTCTCATACCCAGCGTTCGCGTAGCGTTGACGCCGCTGCCGCTGTTCGGTTTCGCCGCCGCCTCGGGTCGGCTGCGCCTACGCGCCCCCCTGCCCAGCGGCACCATCCTGAGCCTATCCGATGCGGCGCTGCGCCGGCCCAGCCTCAGCGCCGGCGCGCCAGCACCAGCGGAGCGAACCACCCCACGCCCAGCCCCCAGGTCGCGTTGATCAGCGTGGAGATCAGGATCGGCCGCATGGCGCCGCCGAACGCCAGCGGCCAGCCCCGCAGCGCCGGCACCAGAAACAGCGCCCCGGCCTCCGCGATCAGCCCCAGCACAATCCCCTGCGCCCATACGCCGCCAGCCGGCCGCCACGGCGTAATCAGTCCGAACGCCGCCCCATACAGCCCGCCCCAGAAACACAAATCGTACACCCGCGGCACCCCGAAGGGCGGCACCGGGGCCAGGGGGAACGGCGGCGGCATCAGCCGCAATACGTGCAGGATCTCCCAGACACCCTGATGGAACACCAGGACCGCGACCGCGGCGGCCGCAAAGCCCAGCGCCAGTCGGGCGATCACCCCCTGCTCGTTGCTTCGTGCCATCCCGCCCCTCCGTGGCCCGGTTCCGGGCTGCTGTTCAGGCTGGCGCCATCGCCTCGGCCCGCCGTCCGCCGGTCCGGCCCTGTCGCGTCAGCAGGAACCCGACCACCGCCAGATTGGCCAGATTGAATAGCACGCCGGCGCCGAAGGCCGGCGCGTAGAACCCGAAATGGTCATACAGCGCGCCCGCGAACCAACTGCCGAACGCCATCCCGCTCATGGCCGTGAACAGGATCAACGGGACCCGCCAGGCCGCCTCGATGGAGGGGAACAGGTCGCGCACCGCCAGCACGTAACCCGGGATGATACCCGCGAATCCCAGGCCGAACGCGGCCGAGACGGCGAACAACCCGGCCTCGTTCGTGGTCAGCAGGAACGCCGCGATCGCGGTGGCCTGCGCCGCCGACCCGGCCATCACCGTCGCCAGCCCGCCATAGCGATCGGCGAACAAGCCCCAGGCCTGACGGCTGAGGAACGCCGCGCCGAGCAGCACCGACAGCATCGTCGCCCCGGTACCCGCGCCCAGCCCCAGCCCGCCGCAATATGCGACCAGATGAGCGGATGGGATCGCCATCGGCACGCAGCAGCAGAACCCGGCCAGGCACAGCAACGCCTGCGCCGCGCCCGGCCGCATCCCTATGACCCGCGCGCCCCGCGCTATTCCACCCCGCGTCGCCCCCCGGGCTTTCGGCGCCGCCACCGCGGGCACCGGCGGCGGGGCCAGGAACACCACCGCCAGCGGCACGATCACGGCAAGCGTCAGCGCCGCGTACGCCTCCATCACCACCTGCCAGCCGAATCGCGCCATTGCCCGCTCGAACAGCCAGGGCCAGATCATTCCGGAAATGTACTGACCCGACGAGATCAGCGCGATCGCGGTCCCGCGCTTGCGGTCGAACCAGCGCGAGACATAGGTGACCAGCGGCGGATAGATCGCCCCGTTGCCCAGCAGCCCGATCAGCAGGCCGTGGCCCACATACAACCCGGCCACGCCGCCCCGTGTGGACACGACCAGGCCCGCCGCCATCATCACTGCCCCGAAACAGGCGCAGAGGCGCATCCCTGTCCACTCCGCCACGCGCCCCATCATCACGCCGCCGACGCCGGTCCCGATCCACACCAGCGCCCCGGCCAGCGCCGGGACCGAGCGATCGGTGCCGAGCGCGGTCTGGATCCGCACCAGCCCCACCACCACGATCAGCGGCGCGCCATAGGACACGGACAGGATCGCCAGCGTCGCCAGGGCCGCGCGCCAGGACGCGCGCCCTTCGATCGAGCGAGGCATCACCGCGGCCAAATGGCCGAAATCATCGGGCATGGAACGTTTCCTCGCGCCCCGAGGCGGGGACGCGCGCGAATACTGACAAGCCGCGGCGGGCGCGGCTAGCCCCGGGCCGGCACCGCGCGCGCCAGCCCATCGAAGCGATCCAGCAGCCGCTCCCGCCAGGAATGCACCGGGTCCGTATCCTCGATCAGCTCCAGCGGGCTGACCACGCGCGCCCATTGGAACGCGCCGAACACCGCGTAATCGGCGTAATCGGGGGTGGCGCCGCCCAGGAACGGAGCGGCGCGCAGCGCCCCCCGAAGCGGCTGCAACAGGGCGCGGAACGCGGGCAGCTTCGCCTCCCGATCCGCCGTGACGGACTCCAGGGTGGCCCCCAGCCGCGCTTCCCGGCTGGCGCGGAAATACGCCGCGGCCTTCGGGTCCAGCAGGGTGACGATGTCGCTGACCACCAGGCGGACCAGCGCCGGATGGACGATCGTATCGGTCCAGCTGGCGATGAAGCGGATCTGCGGTTCCGCCGTGCCGAGCAGCGCCGGCCGATCGGCATAGGCGCGGTCCAGATAGGCGGCGATGTCCCATGATTCCGGGACCACCATGTCGCCATCGACCAGAACCGGCACCTTGTCGTGATGCGCAAACGCCAGCCGGTCGGTCTCGGTGAAGCGCCACGGGAGGCACTCCGCCTCCAGCCCCTTATGCGCCAGCGCCATGCGCGCGCGCCAGCAGAACGGGGAGAAGCGGCGGGTGGCATCGGCGCCGGTCAGTTCATAAAGCTGGCGAGCCATGTTGCCTCCGGGTTCAGGCGCGATGGGTGGCGATATCGCCAACCCGGTAGCGGGCGAGCAGGTCCGGATCCGGGTCCCGCCCCAAACCGGGTCCGTCCGGAACCGTTGCGTATCCGTCGGGCGCGGTCACCAGGTCGTGGTACGGATTCGCTTCCAGATCGATGAACAGCCGCTCGAACGGCGCCGTGGGGGCAACCGTCGCGGCCAGATGCAGCGAGGCCAGGTAGCCGGCGCCGAAATAGGCGTTATGGGGCACCAGC
>DAHWDR010000361.1:0-4494 GCA_027330745.1 Acetobacteraceae bacterium
TCAGCGGCGAACCCCGGCGAGTTGCAGCGCCAGTTCCGCCAGGTGCTCGCACAGCGCCTCCAGCTTCAGGCGTCCATCGGGCCGATGCCACGTGTAGGCCCACGAGATCATGCCGCCCAGCGCCAGCGCGGCCAGGTTGGCATCGGCGACCCGGAACTCCCCCGCCGCCACTCCCTCGCCCAGCAACGCTGACAATTTGCGGTCGAAGCGCTTGCGCAGGCTGGTGATTTCCGCCAGCGCGTCCGGGTCCAGGTTCTTTTCCTCGCGGAAGAAGATCGCGATATTCGCCTGGCGTTCCAGCACCACCTTGGCGAACTCCACCATCGCGCGATGCAGCCGCGCGGTGGGCGCGCCGGGGCTGGCGGCGGCGGTGGCGACGGCGTCCAGCGAGAGTTCGATGGTCGGCGTGCAAAGCGCCGCCAGCAGCTCCGCCTTGCCACGGAAATAGGTGTAGATGAACGGCTTGGTCACGCCCAGCGCGGCGGCCACGTCATCCAGCGTGGTCGCGGTGTAGCCGCGCGCGTAGAACAGGTCGCACGCCGCGGCCAGCACGCGCTCACGCTTGACCGCCTGGGTCTCCGACCGGGTGCGCTCCGCCTCGCTCATGGGCCGGGCTTCTAGGCGGTAACCCGCCCCGGTGCAAAGCCGGGCCGATCAGGGCGTGGGTCAGAGCGGCTTGAAGCTGCGGTCCACCGTCACGTCGATCAGCGTAGGGCCGTCGGCTGCCAACGCGGCGGCCAGCAGGTCGCGCAATTCCGCGATGGTCCGCGCCCGCTGCGCCGCCAGCCCCAGGCCGCGGGCGACGGCGACGAAATCCACCGCCGGGTTGTCGAGCTCCATCCCCACATAGCGGTCGGTCTGCTGCGCGAAACCGGCCATCGCGTTGGTACGCTGTTTCAGGATCCGGTACGAACTGTTGTTGATGATGACGAACACGACCGGAAGTTTCTCGTGCGCCGCGGTCCACAGGCCCTGGATGGTATACATCGCCGAGCCGTCGCCGATCAGCGCCACCACCGGCCGGTCCGGCTGCGCGAGCTTGGCGCCGATCGCCGCCGGCAGCCCCCAGCCGATGCCGCCGCCGCGCAGTCCGAAGAAGCTGGCGGCATCGTCGCACGGCATCAGCCGGCGCAACCCGGCGCCGTTGGAGACGGTCTCATCGATGACGATGGCGCGCGGCGGCAGCATCGCGGCGATCGCGCCGAGCAGCGCCAGCGGCGCGATCGGGCTGCGATCGGCCAGGGAAGCGGCCTCGGCGCGCAACCGTGCCAGGCTGGCGATGCCGTCCGCGCGGTGGCGCGCCAGGCGCGTGGCGGCGCGCGTCGTGCCGCCCGGGCCATAGGCGGCGGCGACCGCGGCGGTCAATTCCGGCAAGCTCGCTTTGGGGTCCGCCAGGATCGACACCTGCTCGGCATAGTTCTTCGCCAGCTCCCACGGATCGGTGTCCAGATGCACGATGCCCATGCCTTCCGGCAGCGACTCCACCGCGCCCGGCAGTGACAGGGTGAACAGGTCCGCCCCGATCGAGATCAGCAGATCGTGCTCGCTCAGGATGCCGCGGATCACATGCGGCAGCCTGGCGTAGCTGCCGCGGCATAACGGGTGGGAGGCGGGGAACATCGCCCGGCTGGCCATGCATTCGTCCCAGACCGGCGCGCCGATGGTTTCGGCGAAGGCGACCAGCTCGGCCAGCGCGCCCGCGGCTGGCACGGCGTCCCCGGCCATGATCACCGGCCGCTCGGCGCGCGCGATCAGCGCCGCGGCGCGGGCCAGGGCCGCGGCGTCCGGGCGCATCCCGGTTGCGATCCGCGAGGGCGCGCCCAGCTCCACCTCCGCCGAGCCGGTCAGGATGTCCCCGGGGAGCGACAGGAACACCGGGCCGGTGGGGGGCGCGAGCGCGGTCTTGGCGGCGCGGTGGATCGCACGCGGCAGGTCTTCCAGGCGGCGCACTTCGTGGGACCATTTCACGAACGGCTGCGCGATCCGCGGCAGGTCCGCCCATAGCAGCGGTTCGGTAAAGTTGAAGGTCTGTTCGTGCTGTCCGGCCGTGACCAGCACCGGCGAACCCGCCTTCTGCGCGTCATACAGCATCCCCATCGCGTTCCCGAGACCTGGGGCGACATGCAGATTGACCGCCGCCAGCCCGCCCGAGGCCTGGGCATAGCCGTCCGCCATTGCCATCGCGGGGGCTTCCTGCAATGCGAGCACGTAACGAATCGCCGGCTCCACCGCCAGCGCGTCCATCAGCGGCAATTCGGTGGTGCCGGGATTGCCGAACAGCACGCGCACTCCCTCCTGCTTCAGCAGTTCCAGCAGCACGGTCTTTCCGGCGAGCATCGGCATGGGGCGGTTCCTCGGTTGCGCG
This sequence comes from Acetobacteraceae bacterium, assembly GCA_027330745.1. GTDB lineage: Bacteria > Pseudomonadota > Alphaproteobacteria > Acetobacterales > Acetobacteraceae > JAJZVS01. Next base: position 2,366 of record DAHWDR010000361.1, read on the forward strand.
CCGAGACTGGCAAGTCCAGGCCGATCCGGCAACGGCGCCGCTTTGCGCGGGGTGGGGAATCGGCTATGGCGAGCCACTATCGAAGCAACAACCTGGGAGGCTCCCATGAACAAGATCACCCGTCGCGCCACGCTGGGCGCGATTGCCGTGGCACCGCTCGCGCGGCCCGCGCTGGTGCGTGCCGCCAGCGCGTCCAAGACCGTCAAGATCGGTCTGGTGTGCGACATGAACGGTCCGTATCGCACCGTCGGCGGACCGGGCTCGAAGATCGCGACCGAGCTCGCGATCCAGGATTTCGGCGGCACCGTGCTGGGGCGCAAGATCGAGATCCTGCAGGCCGATGACCAGAACAAGCCGGATGTGGCCAGCGGTATCGCGCGGCAATGGATCGCCGAGGACCATGTGGATGTGCTGGGCGACGGTTCGGCGACTTCGTCGGGTCTCGGGGTGCAGCAGGTCTCGCGCGAGAAGAACGTGATCTACCTGTGCACCGGTCCGGCGGCGACCGATTTCACCGACAAATTGTGCTCCCCGGTCAGTTTCCATTTTGGCTACGACACGTACGCGCTGGCGAAAAGCACCGGCGGCACGCTGACCGCGCATGGCGGGAAGACCTGGTTCTTCATTACGGCCAACTACGAATTCGGGTTCTCGCTGCGCGACAACACCGAAAAATTCATCAAAGCCGCCGGCGGCAAGGTGCTGGGCAACGTGAACGCCCCGCTCGGGACCGCGGATTTCTCGTCCTATCTGATCCGCGCCAAGGCGTCCGGGGCGCAAGTGATCGGGTTCGCCAATGCCGGGACGGATCTGCAGAACTGCCTGAAGCAGGCGACCGAATTCGGTATCGCCAAGGGGGGGCAGCGGCTTGCTACCTTGCTGATGTCGATCGAGGATGTGATCGCGGTCGGGCAGAAGAATGCGGCCGGGCTGGCGCTGACCAATTCCTTCTACTGGAACATGTCGCCGGCGGCGGCGGCGTGGGGCAAGCGGTTCTGGTCGAAGATCGATCAACCGCCGGCGCAGCAGCACGCGGGGCTGTATTCGGCGGTGTTCCACTGGCTGAAGGGGGTGAAGGCGGCCGGCACCACGGAAGGCCCGGCGGTGGCGGCGAAGATGCACGCGATGAAGGTCAACGATTTCTACATGAAGAACGTAACGATCGAGCCGAACGGGCGGGTGCTCAACCCGATGTATCTGTGGCAGGTGAAGTCGCCATCCGCGGGCCAGGCGAAATGGGATTTCTACAAGCATCTGGCGACCACGCCGGGCGCGCAGGCGTTCCAGCCGCTGGCCGAAACCGGCTGTCCGCTGGTGCATAGCTGAACCGACGGCCCCCTTGGAGGACGTGGTCGGGCGGGAGCCCGGCTGCGTCGCCTGGGGGGCGTTTTCAGCCGGCCGGCATCAGCGCCGCGTTGGCCACGATGTCCGGTGCGGCGTCGAAGGCGCGCACCAGGCTGAGGGCCGCCGCGTCGGGGCGGTTGCGGCCTTGCTCCCAGTTTCGCAACGTATCCAGATCGATCCCCAGAAGTGCGGCGAACTCGCGCTGCGACAGGCCGTGGCGGGCGCGGATGGTGTTGATTTCGGTTCCGTCCCGCGTCCGTTCACGCGCCACGGTGACGCCAAGCGCCGCCAGGTCCCGCGCCAGCGCCGGAATGTTCGCGCCCTCCGCGATCGCCGTGACCGCCAGGCCCGCTTCCGCCAGACGCGTGATCGCGGCATGGGCACCCTGAAGCGACGGCCCGGCCGCGCGCAGCCGTTTCAGCACCGACAGCCGGCGGTCGAAGGCGCCCACCCGGCGCAGTACCAATTCAATGCGCGCGCCGGAAAACGACGGGGGCGGGGATTCGTCCCGGACCGGCCCCCGAGATGCGAGCCGCGCCCGCAATTCTGAGTTCATCGACATCCAGCAGTTCCATCACGTATGAGGCCAAGTCCTGCGGCCCGTGGCGTGATCAGCGCGCCTTGTCTGCATCGCAGGTCCCGAGCGGCCCCGCCTTATCCGCCGCCGATCTTCGGGATCAGCACGATCTCCGCGCCCTCGGGCAAAGGTGCCGCATAGGCGTCCTGGTAGATCACCCCATCCACCGCGACCGCCATTCCTTCTTCCACCCGGCTCCCCAATCCGG
>DAHWDR010000412.1:0-4282 GCA_027330745.1 Acetobacteraceae bacterium
CCCGGCTACGCTGGCGCGTCACCACACGGAGCCGGCGATGGCACGCAAGATCGCTTTCGGGATCGGGCTCGCCGAGTTCCCGTTCGCAACCGCCGCCGGTTTCTGGCGCTGGATCGATCTGTGCGAACAGGGCGGCATCGATAGTTTCTGGCAGACCGACCGGCTGCTGTCGCGCGCGCCGATGCTGGAAAGCCTGGCGGCCTTGGCGGCCGTGGCCGGCCGCACGCGGCGGCTGAAGATCGGCGTGAACGTGCTATCCCTGGCGTTGCGCGATCCCGTGCCGGTCGCGAAACAATGCGCCACGATCGACGTGTTGTCGGAGGGACGGCTGCTGCCAGGCTTCGGCATCGGCAGCCCGAAGGCGCCGGAATGGGCCGCGATGCATCTGGATCGCTCCGCATCCGGGGCGCGCACCGATGAGGCGCTGGAGATTCTCCGCCGGCTCTGGACCGGCGCGCCGGTCGATTTCGCCGGCACGTATTTTCGCCTGACCGGTGCCGTCATCGCGCCCCGTCCGGTGCAGGCGGAGCTGCCGATCTGGATCGGCGGCGGCTCCCCGGCCGCGATCCGCCGCACCGCCCGCTTCGGTACCGGCTGGCAGGCCGGCCCGGAGACGCCGGAACAGGCCGGCGTGGTGATCGCCGCGATCAAGGCCGCCCTGCTGGTCGCCGGCCGCGCGATCGACCCGGATCATTACGGCGCCGGTATTCCGTTCCGCTTCGGTCGCGCCGACGATCCGGTGGTGGTCGCCGCCGCGGCTTCCTATCGCGCGCGCACCGGACGCGACGGCGCCGCGGTGTTCGCGGTGGGCGACGCGGCGGCGATCGGCGTCCGGATCGGCGCCTACATCGCCGCCGGCGTGTCCAAGTTCATCCTGCGCCCGCTGGCGTCGGGGGAGGAGGAGATGCTGGCCCAGACCCGGCAGTTGATCGCGGCGCTGCCGGCGCTGGGGGGCTGAACCACCGCGACCCCAACGGCTAATCGGGCGGCCAATCCGGCGGCCAATCGGTCTGGCCCAGCACCCAGCCCTCCCAGTTCTGCACCCAGGGGTCGGGCGGCGCGGTGTCCGGCCGCGCACCGGTCAGCACGCCCAGGACCGCCAGCACGCCCAGGACGCAATCGAACCGGTCCTCGCCCGCGGCATCGGCGCCGAACCCGGTGGCGATCGCGGTGCCCAGCGCCGGCGTGGAGCGGACCGCCAGCCGCGCCAGCGCCGCGATCAGCCCCTCCGCCAGCGCCGCGCGGTCGCCCTGGCGGCGTTTGCTGCCCGCCAGGCGCAGGCCAAGCTGGCGCAACGCCTCGGCCGGGTAGGTTTCGGCCAGCGCCACGGTGCCGGGGGCAAGCAGCGTGCGGAACGGTCCCGCGAACGGCCATAGAAGCAGCGCGGGCGCTGCCGGCGCGGCCAGCAGAAGATCTCGCCAGGCCGATAGCGCCGCTTTGCCCGTCTGGTTGGCGCCCAGCGTCCAGAACAGCGGCGCCCCGGCCGGGCGCGTCCGCGTGGCACGGTCGCAGGCGCGCGACAGGGCGCGTGCGTCGGCCAGACCCAGCGCGTCGGCATGGGCCGCGCGGGTCATGCCGCGCATCCCGCGCGCCGGGTAGAAGGGGCGGTCGGGCGAAATCTGATCCAGCCGCGCGCAGACGGAAAAAAACGCGGGCCGGTCGCGCAGCCCGGCCAGGAACGCGGGAAAACCGGCTTCGGGGCGCGTCGCGGCATAGGCGCGCGGCAGGCCGAGCGGAAAATCCACCCCCAGCGCCACCGCCGCTCCGCCGGCGCGCGCCATCAGCCGCGGGAACAAGCTGGTCAGATCGCCGACCGGTTCGGGCGCGTCCAGCACCCAGCCGGCGCCATCCGCCCGCGCCACCGCCAGCCAGCGTTTCCCCGCGGCGACGGACCAGTCGGCGTGGGCCGCGATCAGGATTTCAGCGGCCGGTGTGCCCGATCCAGCAGGCGCGCGAAGAAGCCGGGTTTGCGCGGCGGGCGAGGGGTCGCGGCCTTGCGCTCGGCCAGCGCCGCGGCTTCCTGGGCGCGTGCCTTGGAGGCAAGCCAGCGGTCCAGGCTCATGCCGGCCTTGGCGGCGCGGCGCGCTTCGTACGCGCGCTGGCCTTCGGTCAGGGTCTTCGGATCTATCGCCATGCCTGCGTTCTGGCAGGGGCAGGCAGCGGATTCAAGCTTGCCTCAGATACTTGCATGTCAAAAGTGAATCTGCGATGACCGGTCCATGACCTCGCACGCCCCGCGCACCCGCATGCTGCTCGCCGGCCCCATCCTGCCCACCCTGTTGCGGCTGGCCTGGCCGAACGTGCTGGTGATGCTCGCCCAGGCCGCCACCGGTTTGATCGAGACGTTCTGGGTCTCCCGCCTCGGGACCGGCGCGCTGGCCGGGATGGCGCTGGTGTTTCCGGGGGTGATGCTGATGCAGATGGTCTCCGGCGGCGCGATGGGGGGCGGGATTTCCTCGGCCGTGGCGCGCGCTTTGGGGGCGGGGCGGCAGGACGACGCGGACGCGCTGGTGCTGCACGCGGTGCTGATCAATGCCGCGCTGGGACTGGTGTGCTCGGTGACGGTGCTGGCGCTGGGGCCGACGCTGTACCGCGCGATGGGCGGGCATGGGGCGGCGCTGGCGGCGGCGCTGACCTATTCCAACATCGTGTTCGCCGGCACCGTGCTGTTATGGGTGATGAACGCGCTGGCCAGCGTGATCCGCGGCACCGGCAACATGCTGGTCCCGGCGCTGGTGATCTGCGGCGGCGTGGTGCTGCTGGTGCCGCTGTCGCCGGTGTTGATCTTCGGGCTGGGGCCGTTTCCGCGCCTGGGCGTGGCCGGGGGCGCGGTCGCGTTGCTGGTGTTCTATGCCGCCGGGACTTTGGTGCTGGCTTCGTACATGGTCTGGGGCGGCAATCTGGCCCGGTTCCGCATGTCCCGGCTGCGCTGGTCGCTGTTCGCCGACATCCTGCGCGTGGGCGCGGTGGCGGCGCTGAGTTCGATCCAGACCAACCTGACGATCGGGCTGACCACGGCGCTGGTGGGACGCGACGCCGGCACCGACGCGGTGGCGGGGTTCGGCACCGGGGCGCGGTTGGAATATCTTCTGGTGCCGCTGGTGTTCGGGCTGGGTGCGCCGCTGGTGGCGATGGTGGGAACCAATATCGGCGCCGGGCAACCGGCGCGCGCGCTGCGCATCGCGCTGGTCGGCGGCGCCGCGGCGTTCGGGTTGACCGAGGCGATCGGGATCGGCGCCGCGCTATGGCCGGACGCCTGGCTGGGGCTGTTCGGACATGATCCGCGGATGCTGGCGGTCGGGGCCGCCTATCTGCGCGCGGTGGGGCCGTCCTACGGGTTCTTCGGGCTTGGCCTGGCGCTCTATTTCGCTTCGCAGGGCGCGGGACGGCTGTTCTGGCCGGTGGCGGCGGGGCTGCTGCGGCTGGTATTGGCGGTGGGGCTGGGTTGGGTGGCGCTGCGGCTGACCGGGTCGCTGACCTGGCTGTTCCTGGCGCTGGCGGTGGCGCTGGTGGCCTATGGGGTCACGATCGCGGCAGCGGTGGGGTCGGGCAGTTGGTTCGCCGCGCGCGTGCGCATCCTGGCCCCGCGGGCAATCGGGTAAGCTCGCCGGCTTGGTACTTTCCGAGCCTGCCGGGCGCACAGCGGCAAGGTATGCTGCGACGGTATCGATCCGATATCGGTTCAACCCGTCGCCCTCGTCCAGGAGATCCGCATCATGCCCGCTTCCGTCCCCATCCCGACCGCCGCGATGACCCGCCGCCGTTCGATCCTGACATGCGCTGCGCTGGCGGGAGCGGCCGGGGTTCTCGGCGCCGGTCTGGCACCGGCGGCGCGTGCGGCGGCGACCAAGGTTGCGCAGAAGACGGTGGCCTACCGATCCACGCCGAACGGAAAGGCGCGCTGCGACCTCTGCACCCAATGGCAGGCGCCCGCGTCGTGCAAGGTGGTGGAGGGCACGATCAGTCCGTCCGGCTGGTGCAGCCTCTACGCCGCCAAGGCGTAACACCGGCGCAGAGCGAGGCGGGTTCAAGCCGGGACACGGCCCCCGGGGGCCGAGGTTCGGAGCCTCGGGGATGACGGGCTGCGACGATCCCTGGTCCGCAGGTTTTTCTCACTCAGCCCCCGGAATCCTAACCCCACATTAGGGTTTCCATCCTATATCCACCCACCCGCCTCCCCGGTGCCCCCACCCCGTGTCGACCGCCGAGACCTGTCCCGCCCCGATCTTCAGCCTCACCGGCGTCTTCCGGCTGCTGCTGGCGTGCTTTGTCGCCCAGGCGC